>NZ_NRIQ01000034.1:0-57596 GCF_020224095.1 Enterobacter sp. CCUG 70166 | reverse complement strand
GTGTCATACTCAACGTGAGAAGTGTTGATGGTGATACCACGAGCTTTTTCTTCTGGTGCGTTATCGATCTGGTCGAAAGCACGAGCAGCACCGCCGTAGGTTTTAGCCAGTACGGTAGTGATTGCAGCAGTCAGGGTAGTTTTACCATGGTCAACGTGGCCGATAGTACCAACGTTGACGTGCGGTTTTGTACGTTCAAATTTTTCTTTAGACACGGCTATATTCCTTACTATAGTGCTCTCCCCTTCGGAGAGAGCACGGGACTTAGGTTTTAATCCTGTGGATTACTTACCACGGGCTTCGATAACGGCCTGAGCAACGTTGTTCGGCGCATCATCATACTTCAGGAATTCCATAGTGTATGATGCACGACCTTTGGTCAGAGAACGCAGCTGAGTTGCATATCCGAACATTTCAGACAGCGGAACTTCAGCGTGGATCTTAACGCCAGTTACTTCGGATTCCTGACCACGCAGCATACCGCGACGACGGCTCAAGTCACCGATAACGTCACCGGTGTTCTCTTCCGGAGTTTCTACTTCAACCTTCATGATTGGCTCAAGCAGAACTGGTTTTGCTTTCTTAAAGCCTTCTTTAAAGGCAATAGACGCAGCCAGTTTAAACGCCAGTTCAGAGGAGTCAACGTCGTGGTAAGAACCGAAGTGCAGACGAACACCCATGTCTACAACCGGGTAACCAGCCAGAGGACCAGCTTTCAGCTGCTCCTGGATACCTTTATCAACGGCAGGGATGTATTCGCCAGGAATTACACCACCTTTGATGTCGTTGATGAACTCGTAACCTTTAGGGTTAGAGCCCGGCTCCAGTGGGTACATGTCGATCACAACGTGACCGTACTGACCGCGACCACCAGACTGCTTAGCGTGTTTACCTTCAACATCGGTAACTTTCGCGCGAATCGCTTCGCGGTAAGCAACCTGAGGTTTACCCACGTTCGCTTCAACGTTGAATTCACGCTTCATACGGTCAACGATGATGTCCAGGTGCAGTTCACCCATACCAGCGATGATGGTCTGGTTAGATTCTTCATCAGTCCATACGCGGAATGATGGGTCTTCTTTCGCCAGACGGCCCAGAGCCAGACCCATTTTTTCCTGGTCAGCTTTGGTTTTTGGTTCAACCGCGATGGAGATTACCGGCTCAGGGAATTCCATACGCTCCAGAATGATCGGGTGATCCGGGTCACACAGGGTGTCACCAGTAGTCACGTCTTTCAGACCGATAGCAGCAGCGATGTCGCCCGCACGAACTTCTTTGATCTCTTCACGTTTGTTAGCGTGCATCTGTACGATACGGCCAAAACGTTCACGCGCCGATTTCACGGAGTTCAGGATGGTGTCACCGGAGTTAACCACACCAGAGTAAACGCGGAAGAAGGTCAGGTTACCCACGAATGGGTCGGTAGCAATTTTGAACGCCAGCGCAGAGAACGGCTCGTCATCACTTGCGTGACGCTCAGCCGGAGTATCTTTACCGTCGTCCAGGATGCCGTTGATCGCAGGAACGTCAACCGGGGATGGCAGGTAGTCAACTACCGCATCCAGCATTGCCTGAACACCTTTGTTCTTGAACGCAGAACCACAGGTTACCAGGATGATTTCGTTGTTCAGAACACGCTGACGCAGAGCAGATTTGATCTCTTGCTCAGTCAGTTCTTCACCACCCAGGTATTTCTCCATCAGCTCTTCAGAAGCTTCTGCTGCGGATTCGATCAGGTTCTGGTGCCATTCGTCAGCCAGGTCCTGCATCTCTGCCGGGATATCTTCGTATTCGAAGGTAACGCCCGCATCTGCTTCGTTCCAGTTGATGGCTTTCATTTTCACCAGGTCGATAACACCGGTGAAGCCTTCTTCAGCACCAATTGCCAGCTGAAGCGGAACAGGGTTCGCGCCCAGACGGGTTTTGATCTGGCCAACAACTTTCAGGAAGTTAGCACCCATACGGTCCATTTTGTTAACGAACGCGATGCGTGGAACTTTATATTTGTTAGCCTGACGCCATACGGTTTCAGACTGTGGCTGAACACCACCAACTGCGCAATAAACCATTACCGCGCCGTCAAGAACACGCATGGAACGTTCTACTTCGATGGTGAAGTCAACGTGCCCTGGGGTGTCGATGATGTTTACGCGATGCGGTTCGTACTGCTTAGCCATACCTGACCAGAAAGCAGTAGTCGCTGCGGAGGTGATAGTAATACCACGCTCCTGCTCCTGTTCCATCCAGTCCATGGTGGCTGCGCCGTCATGAACTTCACCGATTTTATGGTTTACACCGGTGTAGAACAGAATACGTTCGGTAGTAGTGGTTTTACCGGCGTCGATGTGCGCACTGATACCGATGTTACGGTAGCGTGCGATGGGTGTTGTACGAGCCATTTGATTCCTCGTTTATATCTTTAGGCGTTCAGTTAAGTTACCCAGAGCGGGCGGCTTCTCTGAAGCGCCCGCCTGGTGACTACGACTCCGAAGGGATTACCAACGGTAGTGTGCGAACGCCTTGTTGGCTTCTGCCATACGGTGAACGTCTTCACGTTTCTTAACTGCAGTACCTTTGTTTTCTGCAGCATCAGAAAGTTCGTTCGCCAGACGCAGAGCCATGGATTTATCACCGCGTTTACGAGCAGCTTCAACGATCCAACGCATTGCCAGAGCATTACGACGAACCGGACGAACTTCAACTGGAACCTGATAAGTAGAACCACCAACGCGGCGAGACTTAACTTCTACAGTCGGGCGCACGTTGTCGAGAGCGACTTCGAAAGCTTCCAGTTCATTTTTACCAGAACGCTGAGCCAGGGTCTCCAGCGCGCTGTATACGATTGCTTCTGCAGTAGATTTTTTACCATCTACCATCAGGATATTTACAAATTTTGCCAGCAGTTCTGATCCGAATTTCGGATCTGGAAGAATTTTACGCTGACCAATGACGCGACGACGTGGCATGGGATTACTCCGTTGTTAATTCAGGATTGTCCAAAACTCTACGAGTTTAGTTTGACATTAAGATAAATCAGTTTGGCCTTACTTAACGGAGAACCATTAAGCCTTAGGACGCTTCACGCCGTACTTGGAGCGAGCCTGCTTACGGTCTTTAACACCTGAGCAGTCCAGCGCACCACGAACGGTGTGGTAACGAACACCCGGAAGGTCTTTAACACGACCGCCACGGATCAGGATCACGGAGTGCTCCTGAAGGTTGTGACCTTCACCACCGATGTAGGAAGTCACTTCGAAACCGTTAGTCAAACGCACACGGCATACTTTACGCAGTGCGGAGTTTGGTTTTTTAGGAGTGGTGGTATATACACGAGTACATACGCCACGTTTCTGCGGGCAGGCTTCCAGCGCAGGCACGTTGCTTTTTGCAACTTTGCGTGCACGTGGTTTGCGTACCAGCTGGTTAACTGTTGCCATTAAATAGCTCCTGGTTTTAGCTTTTGCTTCGTAAACACGTAATAAAACGACCTCATACAATATGAGGACGCGAAATTTTAGGGCTACGTCGAAAAGGTGTCAAGAAATATACAGCGATCTCAAATCACCAGTTCATTTGACTGGCGTGCGTCACAGTAAGATTGACGAAATCAGTATAGCCAACCACGTCAATTTTGGCTGAAATTTGACCAGAAAGACCCCGCGCATCCAGATCCTCTTTAAGCGCAGAGACTGTTATGGGGGCATTAGCGAGGATTTCAACAAAACGGCTGCCGTCAAGCGTCGCGAGCACACCATCCTGAATCAGCAGCAGATCATCGCCTTCGCGCAGCATGCTCAGTAACGTGTCGATATCGCATTGCCACGGTGAACGGCTCAGGGTATGGAGCATGATAGCCTCAGAAAGTCAGAACGGTATCGTAGTGAGAAAGTTGTTCGCGCAGCGCAGAAGATGTCAGGATCGTCACGTCCAGCACGAACGGTATTTTCTCATTTAACCCACGAGCGGCCAGCGAGTCGGCGCACACATAGAAGGTTTCAATGTCATAGAGCGGCAGAACTTTAAAGGTCGCAATGTAGTCGCGCGCAAGAATGGCCTGCGGTTGTTGGCCTGCCAGAAGCTGGAATACGCCATCGCCTAAAAAGAAGACGCCAATATCTTCGGTTAAAGCCGAGGTCGCGAGCAATGCATCCAGCCCTTCCCGGCCTGAAGCGCTGCCATGCGGGGCAGAAGTAAAAACAAACGCTACGCGCTTCATCAAAATTGCACCACTCTGTCGCAGGTCAACGCCGCCTGTGCTAATGCGCCTAATCCGCTGAGCGAAAAGCCCGGTTGCAGGTTAGCCCCTGCCAGACCAAGGCGTTCGGCTTCAGTCGCATCCGTCACGCCGCGACGCAGTGCCGCCGCGACGCAGATATGCAGGTCGACGCCCTGCGTTTCGTTTAATTTTTGCCAGGCGCGCACAAGGTCAAACTCATCGCTCGCCGGGGACGTAAACTGGTTCGCGTTATAGACCCCTTCACGATAGAAGAAGACGCTTGCCAGTTCATGACCGGCATCAAGCAGCGCATGGGCAAACTGTAGCGCGCTGCTGGCCTGCTGGGTACCGTACGCCGGGCCCGTCACCATTAACGCAAAACGCATTACTTGTCTTGCCCCAGGAAGTCGCCGCTTTTGAACTGGCGAATATAGAGGTAAACCGTGTGTTTGGAGATATTCAGGCGATCGGCCACCTGGTTGATGGCATCTTTGATATCAAAAATCCCTTTCTCATAGAGGTTCAGGACGATCTGACGATTCTTGGCGTTGTTGGATACGTTGCGATCGGCATTCACCTCTTCAATGGTGAACTCCAGCGTCTGTGTCACGAGATCCTCAACAGAAGAGGCAAAGTTCACCGATGAGCCCACGTCCGGCGTTTCTGGCGGAATGAAAGTGCTCATGATTTGCGAGAATGGCACATCAAGGTTCATGTTGATGCACAGCAGACCGATCACCCGGTGTTCGCGGTTTCGAATCGCGATAGTTTCTGATTTCATCAGCACGCCGCTTTTGGCGCGGGTGAAATAGCATTTTGAGACGCTGCTGTCCGCGCCGGTCATGTCATGCAACATACGCAATGCAAGGTCGGTGATTGGCGAACCAATTTTACGGCCAGTGTGCTCACCATTCGCAATGCGGATAGCGGAACACTTAAGATCTTGCAGGGAATGCAATACGATTTCGCAGTGGGAACCAATGAGCATCGCTAACCCGTCCACTACCGCTTCGTAGGATTTCAGAATATCGAAGTCGGTCTGGTCAAATGGACGTTGATCCAGCAAATCAAGTTCACTGGTTTCGTTGGTTAAAAGCGACCTGGACATGAAAAAAACACTCCTTTTCAGGAGCCTGTCGTTAGGTTTTCAGGGCAGGCTCATTATCTACACGGACAACTAAATTAATACAGCGTGTATAACGCTTTCCAGTGTTAATTATATCTGCCCCACAATAAAAAAACCGCCGCCTGTAAAGGCGGCGGTTTTTTTCAGCATTACTTCTTAGCTGCTGCGGCTTTGTCGTCAGCCGGTGCGTCTGTTTTCGCATCCGCTTTCGGCGCCGGTTTGATGTCCAGCAGTTCTACATCAAATACCAGCGTAGAGTTAGCCGGGATACCCGGAACGCCGGTTTTGCCGTAAGCCAGATCCGGTGGGATGACCAGCTTGATTTTACCGCCTTTCTTGATGTTCTTCAGGCCTTCGGTCCAGCCCGGGATCACACCGTCCAGACGGAAGGAGAGAGGCTCACCGCGAGTATAAGAGTTATCGAACTCTTTACCGTCGATCAGCGTACCTTTGTAGTTAACTACAACGGTGTCGCTGTCTTTAGGCGCGTCGCCGGTACCTTCTTTCTCAACTTTATAGATCAGGCCAGTAGAAGACGTTTTAACGCCTTTCTCTTTAGCGAACTTATCGCGGTAGGCTTTGCCTTTCGCTTCGTTATCTTTAGCGTCTGCTTCCATCTTGGTCTGAGCGGCGCCTTTCACGCGCGCTTCAAACGCTTGCAGAGTCTGCTCGATTTCCTGGTCAGACAGTTTGCTCTTGTCTGCGAACGCATCCTGAACCCCTGCGATCAGCTGGTTTTTGTCCAGTTTGATGCCCAGTTTCTCTTGTTCTTTCAGAGAGTTTTCCATGTAACGGCCCAGAGACGCGCCAAGTGCGTAGGCGGATTTCTGGTCGTCATTCTTGAATGCCGCTTTGCTGTCTGTAGTCGCAGCAGGCTTCGCAGCAGTATCAGCAGCGAAAGACAGCGGCGCATTGAGCGCTACAGCCATAGTGGTCGCCAGCAGCGTAACTTTAAACAGTGATTTCATCCATATCTCCAGGACCTGAGGTCTCTCACCCCAGTGTTAAACGTAAATGAGTGACGTACTATAAAACGTTGTGGAAGAAATCTACAGACAGACTCCCCCGAATGTCGCTTCTTTTCAGACTATTTTTGTTTAAATAAGTTTCTTGTCAGGGAGATGGATACTGTACTTAAGGAAAAAGTCAGATAAACTTCGCCGCCGCTGGTCCATTATGGCGCATGAGAGATAAACGAGGTGAATGATGAAGGATACAACGATCGAAGCGAGACTGGCTGAGCTGGAAAGCCGCCTGGCTTTTCAGGACATCACCATCGAAGAACTGAACCAGACCGTGACGGCTCATGAGCTTGAAATGGCAAAAATGCGCGATTTGATGCGACTTCTCACTGAAAAAGTGAAGGCAACGCAGTCGTCGCACATCGCCTCTCAGGCTGAAGAGACGCCACCACCTCATTATTGAGGCGTAAAAAAAGCGGGATTATCCCGCTTTTTTATTTTCCGCAGTACGGAATCAGTGGCAGCCGCAGCCGCCGTTACCGCAACCACCTTTACCGTGGCCGTGGTCATGACCATGATCGTGGCCGTGACCACCGCAGCAGCCGTCGTGGCCGTGATCGTGGTCATGGTCGTGACCGTGCGCACCATGAACGTGGCCATGAGCCAGCTCTTCTTCGGTCGCTTCACGGATAGCAACAACTTCTACGTTGAACTTCAGGTTCTGACCAGCCAGCATGTGGTTGCCGTCAACCACAACGTGGTCGTCTTCAACTTCTGTGATTTCAACCGGAACCGGACCCTGGTCAGTTTCAGCCAGGAAGCGCATGCCAACCTGCAACTCGTCAACGCCCATGAACACGTCTTTAGGAACGCGCTGAACCAGGTTGTCATCATACTGACCGTAAGCGTCGTTCGCGCCGACAGCAACGTCGAATTTGTCGCCAACTTCATGACCTTCCAGCGCCGTTTCCAGGCCGGAAATCAGGGAACCGTGACCATGCAGGTAGTCCAGCGGCGCACTCACCGGAGACTCATCAACCAACACACCGTCTTCTGTACGTACCTGATAGGCCAGGCTGACCACCAGGTCTTTTGCTACTTTCATGATATCTCCTGAGCGTGGGAAAATTGCTGGCGCAGATTGTAGCGGAATTCTGCACCCGTGTACCCTTAAGCTTAAAAAAACTCAGAGCATATCGCTAGTCTGGATGAAAAATGCCGATCACTTGCTCTTCTTTGCGAACGTGATCGCGGGCTTCTTTGTCGGCCTCACGCATCTGGTGACCGCACTTAACACATTCAACAATATCGATATTATTCTCCCGCCACATGGCCAGCGTATCTTGCGCCTGGCAGGACGGGCATTTTGCGCCCGCGATAAAGCGTTTACGTAAAGCCATCTTTCGTTACCCTTTATTCAAATTCATCCCAGCCGTCGAGCTGGCGTCGTTCCTGTTGCATCTCACGCTGGAAGATCTCCTCCAGTTCGCGACGCGCTTCCCGCACGCGGGAGATCTGCGCCGTGTCGCTGTGCACAGGCATCAGTTCACGCAGCATTCGCATATCCAGCCGGCGGAAATGCATCTGGGCGCGTTGCGCCTGGTGAGGATGCATACCCAGCGAAACCAGCGCCTTGCGCCCCAGCTCCAGCGCGCTGGAGAAGGTTTCGCGGGAGAAGTGTTTCACACCCGCCTGCAAAAGTTCGTGAGCCTCAACACGTCCGCGCGCACGCGCCAGAATATGCAGATGCGGGAAATGCTGCTGGCACAGCTCCACCAGCTTCATTGTGTCTTCCGGATCGTTACAGGTGATGACGATGGACTCCGCAGCCTCTGCGCCCGCCGAGCGCAACAGCTCAAGCTGCGTCGCATCCCCGTAGTACACCTTATAACCATATTTGCGCATCAGGTTGACGGCGCTGATATCGCGCTCCAGCACCGTAATGCGCATTTTATTTGCCATCAACAGGCGACCAATCACCTGTCCGAAGCGGCCAAAGCCCACGACGATCACCTGCGGTTTATCATCTTCCACCCACGGCGCTTCGTCTTCATCGTCTGCGGGATTAAGACGGCGCGACAGCAGTTTGTCCACCAGCTTCATCAGCAGCGGCGTGGTCATCATCGACAGCGTGACCGTCACCAGCAGCAGCGCCATCTGGTCATCTTTAAACAGCTTCTGTGACGACGCAGTGGAAAACAGCACAAACGCAAACTCTCCGCCCTGACTTAACACGCTGGAAAACTGCATCCTTTCCGAGCTGCGCAGCCCGTAAATCCTCGCGAGGAGATACAGCACCAGCGTTTTGACCGCCACCAGCACGGCGACACTCGCAATAACCCACAGCAGATGGGTATAGAGCACGCCAAGATTAAGCGCCATACCCACCGAGATAAAGAACAGCCCTAACAGCAGCCCCTTAAACGGATCGATGGCGGTCTCCAGCTCGTGGCGGTACTCGCTTTCCGCAAGCAGCACCCCGGCGATAAACGTCCCGAGCGCCATCGACAGCCCCAGCGCATCCATAAACAGCGCTGAACCAAGCACCAGCAGCAGCGTTGCGGCGGTGAAGACCTCGCGTACGCCGGATGCCGCAATAAACCGGAACACTGGACGCAGTAAAAACCGTCCGCCGATCAGCATCCCCGCGAAGGCCAGCACCTTCATGGAGATCTTCATCCAGTCGAAATGATCGTCTCCGGAGCCTGCCAGCAGCGGCACCAGCGCCAGCGCCGGGATCACCGCTAAATCCTGGAACAGCAGCACCGAAAAGCCCAGTTGCCCCGCCTCGTTGCGGTTCATCCCTTTGTCGCGCATCAGCTGAAGCGCCATCGCCGTCGACGACATCGCAAGACCGATCCCGCCAATCACCGCGGCCTGCCAGGAAAACTGCGTCAGCATCAGCAGGCCCGCCAGAATGGCGGCGCTGAGCAATACCTGCGCCGCCCCGACGCCAAAAATAGATTGCCGCAGTTGCCACAGCTTGGACGGATTAAGCTCAAGCCCGATGATAAACATCAGGAACACCACGCCCAGCTCGGAGAAGTGGAGAATTTCATCCACATCGCTGATAAACCCAAGCCCCCAGGGACCAATGGCTATCCCCGCCAGCAAATAGCCCAGCACCGCGCCAATGCCGAGACGCGCGGCAAGGGGGACCGCGACGACGGCGGCAAACAAAAACAGCACCCCGGCGAGGAGTAAATTCGAACCGTCCATTAGCGTCCTCCCGCCGGAATCGGTGACGCCAGCCATTCGCCATAGGCCCTGGCATGGCTCGCCAGCGCTTTCGGATCCTGCCGCCGTGCCCAGTAGATAATAATCGGGCTCATCCAGTGCATACGGCACATCGCCGCCGTCAGCTCAAACGGCCGCAGAATGTCGCTCATGGGGTAACGGTTCAGCCCGTCGTGACGGTAAGCGCTTTCCGGCTCACCGGTGGTGATGACACTCCGCCAGTACTTTCCCGCCAGCTGGTTGCCCCCCACCCCGCTGGAAAAGCCCCGGCTCAGCACGCGGTCCAGCCACTCTTTCAGCAGCGCCGGACAGCTATAGGTATAAAGCGGATGCTGGAACACAATCACGTCGTGCTGACGCAGCAGTTCCTGCTCGTAAGGAATATCAATAAAGAAATCGGGATAGTGCGCGTAGAGATCGTGCACCGTTACGTTACTGAGCTGTGTGGCCGGCTTAAGCAGCACCCGGTTTGCCACCGAGTCCTGTGATTCCGGATGGGCATACAGCAGCAGCACTTTCGCTGTCTGAGACATCACTCCCCTCCCGGTTCTGTTTTTGTGTATTGTTGTCGTTTTGGGCTACCATGGCGGCCCGGTGGGGAAATTGGCCCACACCTTACATTATCATAATGACAAATTAACATAGTCGGAACATACGGCGCTTCTATGATTGTTTTCTCCTCGTTACAAATTCGTCGCGGCGTGCGCGTCCTGCTGGATAACGCGACTGCTACCATCAACCCGGGCCAGAAAGTGGGGCTGGTCGGCAAAAACGGCTGCGGTAAATCCACCCTGCTGGCACTGCTGAAAAACGAGATAAGCGCGGATGGCGGGAACTTTACCTTCCCGGGCAACTGGCAGCTCGCCTGGGTAAACCAGGAGACCCCCGCGCTGAGCGAACCGGCGCTCGACTATGTTATCGACGGCGACCGTGAATACCGCAAGCTCGAAGCGGAGCTCAACGCCGCCAACGAACGCAACGACGGCCACGCCATCGCCACCGTCCACGGCAAGCTGGACGCCATCGACGCCTGGACCATTCGCTCCCGCGCCTCCAGCCTGCTGCACGGCCTGGGCTTCAGCAACGAACAGCTTGAACGCCCGGTGAGCGATTTCTCGGGTGGCTGGCGTATGCGCCTTAACCTGGCGCAGGCGCTGATCTGCCGCTCTGACCTCCTGCTGCTCGATGAACCGACCAACCACCTCGATCTCGATGCGGTTATTTGGCTGGAGAAGTGGCTCAAGAGCTATCAGGGCACTCTGATTCTGATCTCCCACGACCGCGACTTCCTCGACCCGGTGGTGGATAAAATCATTCATATCGAACAGCAAAGCCTGTTCGAGTACACCGGCAACTACAGCTCTTTCGAGCGCCAGCGCGCGACGCGCCTCGCCCAGCAGCAGGCGATGTATGAAAGCCAGCAGCAGCGCGTGGCGCACTTGCAAAGCTTTGTGGATCGCTTCAAGGCCAAGGCGTCAAAAGCCAAGCAGGCGCAGAGCCGCGTCAAAATGCTGGAACGCATGGAGATGATTGCCCCCGCGCACGTGGATAACCCGTTCCACTTCAGCTTCCGCGAGCCGGAGAGCCTGCCGAACCCGCTGCTGAAGATGGAAAAAGTGAGCGCGGGCTATGGCGATCGCATTATTCTCGACTCTATCAAGCTCAACCTGGTGCCGGGTTCACGCATAGGTCTGCTGGGGCGTAACGGCGCCGGTAAATCGACGCTGATCAAGCTGCTGGCGGGCGAGCTTAACCCGGTCAGCGGCGAAATCGGGCTGGCGAAGGGCATCAAGCTTGGCTACTTCGCTCAGCATCAGCTGGAATTTTTACGCGCCGATGAATCGCCGATCCAGCACCTGGCGCGCCTGGCGCCGCAGGAGATGGAGCAGAAGCTGCGCGACTACCTCGGCGGCTTTGGCTTCCAGGGCGATAAGGTGACTGAAAATACAGCGCGTTTCTCCGGCGGCGAAAAAGCGCGTCTGGTGCTGGCGCTGATCGTCTGGCAGCGTCCAAACCTGCTGCTGCTCGATGAACCGACCAACCACCTCGATCTCGACATGCGTCAGGCGCTGACCGAAGCGCTGATCGAGTTCGAAGGGGCGCTGGTTGTCGTTTCGCACGATCGCCACCTGATCCGCTCCACCACCGACGATCTCTATCTGGTTCACGGCGGCAAAGTGGAACCGTTCGACGGCGACCTGGAAGATTACCAGCAGTGGCTGACGGACGTGCAGAAGCAGGAAAACCAGCCGGAAGAGTCAGCGAAAGACAACGCCAACAGCGCCCAGGCGCGTAGAGACCAGAAGCGCCGTGAAGCGGAACTGCGCACCCAGACTCAGCCGCTGCGTAAAGAGATTACCCGTCTCGAAAAAGAGATGGAAAAGCTTAACGCCACGCTTGCCGCCGTCGAAGAGAAGCTGGGCGACAGCGAACTGTACGATCAGAGCCGCAAAGCGGAGCTGACGGACTGTCTGCAAACGCAGGCGAAAACTAAATCCAGTCTCGAAGAGTGCGAAATGGCATGGCTGGACGCGCAGGAACAGCTGGAAGCGATGCTGCAAGCCGACTAACACGCCGGGAGGGTTATGGGCTTCGATACCACGAGCGAGATTACATTCCGTAAGCTCAGCATCTTCATGACGTTCATGGACAAGGGCAATATCGCACGTACCGCCGAAACGCTCGGCCTGAGCGGTGTCAGCGTGCACCGCGCGCTGCATACCCTCGAAGAGAACGTCCGCTGCCCGCTCTTTGCTCACAAAGGGCGTAACCTGATTGCCCTCCCCTCCGCGTGGACGCTGCTGGAGTATTGTCAGGAGGTGATGCAGGTGATGGAGCGCGGACTGGAAGAGTCGCGCAAGATTGCCGGTATCGGCCAGGGACGGTTGCGCGTCGGTACGCTTTACTCGCTGACGCTGGAAACCGTGCCGCGCCTGATAATGGGCATGAAGCTGCGCCGTCCGGATCTGGAGATGGATCTGACGATGGGCTCGAATGAAACCCTGCTCCATATGCTGGATGAGGGGTCGCTGGATGCGATTTTAATCTCTATCTCCGAGAGCGATATCGACCGTAACAGCCTCGAAGTGCTGCCCCTGTTCCATGACGATATTTTCCTTGCCGCACCGGCCTCTGCCACGCTGAATACCAGCGGTCCCGCCGATCTGCGTGACTATAAAGATCAGAAGTTTGTCGCCCTCGCGGAAGGGTTCGCCACTTACGCCGGGTTTCAGGAAGCGTTTCATATTGCCGGTTTCGAGCCGGAGATTGTGACGCGGGTAAACGATATTTTCTCGATGCTGAGCCTGGTACAGGCGGGGGTCGGGTTTACGCTGATGCCGGGCAGGATGAAGAAAGTGTACGAAAATTCGGTGCAGCTACTGAAGCTGGCACAGCCGTACCAGATGCAGCAGCTGATTGCGATCGTCTTTGCCCGCAACCGCGAGCAGGATCCGAGCCTGCGAGCATTGGCCGCGGAAGGGCGGATGTACGCCAGAAGTTTGCAGGACGGAGCCTGAGGCCTTGCCGGGTGGCGACGCGTTGCGTCTTACCCGGCCTACAAAATAATACAACCGAACCCGTAGGCCCGGTAAGGCGCAGCCGCCACCGGGCAAAAAAACTCACGCACGCAGTCGACCCGCCAGATGCACCGCCACGTCCACCCCGCTGCGCTCCAGCGAAATGGATTCGCCTTCCCACGCCGCCTGCCGCGTCAGGCAGGTTAATATGCCTCCCGGCGGCATCTCAATCGCCAGCCGCGCTTCACGCTCGTTAGCGGAAATCACCGCCTCCTGCCAGCGCACGGTTCGCGCCATGTTCATTGCCAGATCGTCGGCAATTTTCTCCGGCTGCCAGAGCACGCGTCCGGTACTGCCGCTCAGGTACGCGCAGCGGGGACGGGAAAGCGTGACCGATTCAAACGCCGCTGCCAGCTTCTTCGCCGGTTCCGCCAGCAGCGCGCAGTGCGATGGCACGCTCACCGCCAGCCGTTTGGCCTTGCTTGCACCCTTCGCCAGCGCGCGCTCCGCCACCTGCGCCATACCGTCATCGGTTCCGGCAATCACGATCTGCGTTTCGGCGTTCAGGTTAGCGATATAGGTTCCAGTCCCCTGAATCAGGTTCTCCACCTGCGGCAGGGTCAACCCCATAATCGCCGTCAGGCCGTAGCCGTGCGGATACGCCTGCTCCATCAAATCACCGCGCAGCGCCACCAGCTTCAGCGCATCCGTAAAGTCCAGCGAGCCTGCGATAACCGCCGCAGGATAAGCGCCAATGGACAGACCGCTGACAATATCCGGCGACACGCCGCGACGTTCCAGCTCGCGCGCCCAGGCCACGCCGGCAATCAGCAGTGAAAGCTGAACCGCACGGGTGTGGGTTAACGAGGATGCGCTGTCCAGGGTATCGACTTCCGCCGCCAGCACAGCACGGGCCTGCTCCAGCTCCGTTCCCGGCAGGTTTTGCAGCATACCTTCGTGCTGTGTGCCCTGCCCCGGAAAGGTAAACAGTATTTTCATTACTCCTCCCTGTGCCATGGATCCGCTACCAGGCGCGGTCCACATTGCGTTTTTAGCAGCGTTTTGCCGTCGCGTAACCATTCTGCCAGCGCGAATCCGCCCTCGGGCGTGTCCACCTGCGTATCCGCCCGGCACAACGCACGGTTGAGCTGAGCCTGCCAGTCAGTAAACGCCTCAGGGGAAACGGTACGCGGGGCGCGGATCAGCAGATCGAGATCGCTATCGGCGTGGATCACCGGAATGCCGGTCGCCAGCGCGTAACCCGTACTACCGGTTATCCCCCACGTCCACGGCCACGACTGCTGCGCAAGCTGAAGTGCCACCTGAACCGGCGGCTGAGTGACAAACGGCGAACGCAGCAGGTCGGCGGCAACGCTCAACTCTTCGGGCGACACCACGCGCAACGCGTTCTCAGGCTTCACCCATCCGGCCGCCCGCTGGTCGCGGCGCAATCCGCGCACGCCAACGGGAATACGGCCTTCATTATCAACATCACGCCGCACCACTACCGGTAGCCCGGTATGCCAGGCCGCGTCTACCCAGGATTCGGTAATCCCTTCCAGAGCGTCGCGCGCGGTAAGCCAGATGAGGTCGTGTGGGCGTAATGTTGTGGTCATAATTACATTCCTGAAGTCAGCGAGATAAACAGCGGCAGCGACAGAATACACAGTATGGAGCTCAACAGCAGCACGGCTTCAGCATCCGGCGACTGCACGCCAAAGCGGTTACCGAACACCACGCCAAAGAAGCCCGCAGACAGCGCAATCATCAGGATGGCGGTGATCGCCACGGAGCCGTGCAGACCGAAGATTAAAACGATACCCCAGGCAATCGCTGGCTGGACCAGCAGCTTGGCGATAGTGGAAGTGATCACCATGGTGTTGATCTGAAGCTTACGCGCGGAGAGGATCACCCCGGTCAGGAACAGCGCCGCAGCGGTCGCGGACAGTCCCAGAGGTTTAATCGCCGCCAGTACCAGCTCTGGCATTTTGATGCCGATAGCGGACAGGATCACCCCCAGCAGCGGGCCCATCACGATCGGTTTTTTAATGGAGCGCCACATCAGCACCGGCAGCATGGAAAGCGTTGAACCGGAGTTATTGCCCTCGGCGCGCGCTTTTTCACGCTCCAGAATAAGCAGGCAGAACGGGGTCATCAGCACCGAACCACAGGCGATGGAGACCGCCACGGAGAGTGAAGTAGAAGAACTTTCACCCAGCACGCTGCCCAGAATCGGCAGGCCGAGCGCCGCATAGTTTGGCAGGGCGACGGTCAGCGTCAGTACAGCCGCATCCTGCGGAGATTTTTTAAAGACTTTGGTGGCGAGGAAGTAGATGGCCGCATAGGTGATCCACATCGCCAGGGTGAGCACCAGGATCAGCGGCGACTGCGCCACAATGCCGGTCCACGGGGTTTGCACGGTGGCGCTGAACAGCGCGGCAGGGAGTGCAAAATCCATAACGAAGATATTCAGCAGGGAAACATTTTTGTTATCGACCATCTTTGCTTTACCGGCCCAGAATCCCAGCAGCATGATGACGAAAATCGGTGCAAGAGCATGAACAATTACGTAAGTCATAAATCACCTGTAGTAAAAAAGTTTAAGCACTGGCGCGATGTTTATTATTTTCAGGATGCAGGTTCCCGCGTGGACGCAACGGGCGCGCCCACGGGGTAATGCATCTGGCAGGTCTCTTTTTACTTACCAGCTGGCTCGCATACGTTCACGTACGAGCGCCGAGCTGCGGCGGTTGTCAGCACCCAGACGGTTTTTCAACGTGGTGTCCTGACGAGCGTCGCTGATGGCCTGTTGCAGGGTAGTTTTCACCCGCGTCAGATCGCTTTCGGAAGGGGCATCCGGGTTGCTGATATCCAGCAGGTCGGAGAGCAGCCCCAGCGTGGCGTAGTTGCTGATGTCGTACGCCATTGGCGGAATGGTTGCCGCCAGTTTTTCCAGCGCCTCCACGGTACGCAGCGTAATGCGCGCCGCAGACTCTTTGCCCATGGCATGGATCAGCACGCCTTTATCGTTGAAGGCAATCAGGCGGTTAGCCTGGTAGCCGTGCGCCAGAAACGCGCCGGACATGGCCTTACCGACGATAAGACCAATCACCGGATGCCCCGCCAGCCGCGCATTGGCATAGGCGGCAGCGGCGCCGGCCAGCGCCTGGTGGATACCAAACGCCTCTTCGCGACGGCCATAGGCCTGGCTTGGGACATCGATCACCGCCACAATCGGGCGCTTCACGGCTTTATCGGCGTCAGCGGCGACGGTTTCGCTGACCACTTTTGCCAGCGTCCAGCCCTCCAGCAGCCCCACTTCCCCTTGCGCCGCGCGCGGGAAGTGGTTGTTGGCGTCCGGCACCACGGCGACAAAGCGCACCGTTTCACCGTTCAGCTCGCCGTCTGCCGCCTGCACGGACGGGCATAACCCCTCCAGACGTTTCGCGTTCGGGGCCAGAGTTTCCAGCCAGAGTTCGCCACGGCTAATTGAGTTAGTCATCATTTCACCTCCCGGGCAAAAAGCGCTTTAATCTGTTCGGCATCGGCCTGTTTGCGGGTGTCGAAATTCGTCAGACGGTTCAGGTAATCGTCGTAGTTATCGGTGCGATGTTTCGCCGGTACGCCTTTGGCGATGGCCTCGTTCATCGCGGCTTTCACCGCGTTCACGCCGTCGCCCACCAGCGCGTCCACCAGCCCACTTTCATAGCGCACTTCGCCGCCGGTCATGCTCCAGATAAACGGACGGTCGCGGGAGTCATACTCTTCAATGCCCGCTTCCTGCTCAATAACCTGCGGGCCGTTGAGGCCAAGACGCGCTTCGCGGGTCACAATCAGGTAGCTGCACAGCGCCGCGGCGATAGACATCCCGCCGAAGCAGCCCACGGTCCCGGCGACAATCCCGACAACCGGGGTATAGCGACGCAGGTCAACGATCGCGGCGTGGATATCGGCAATCGCCGCCAGGCCAAGGTTGGCTTCCTGCAAACGTACGCCGCCGGTTTCGAGGCACAGTACCGCCTGAGTCGGAATGCCGTTGCGGTTATCTTCCGCCGCCAGCTCCAGCGCCGCCGCCATTTTGGCACCGGACACTTCGCCCATGCTGCCGCCCTGGAAGGTGCCTTCAATCGCCACCACCACTGCAGGCTGGCCGTTGATGGTCCCTTTCGCGACTACCATGCCGTCATCGGCCTGAGGAACAATCCCCTGTGGCCCAAGCCACGGAGAGATAATGCCTTCAAACGGATCCAGCAGTTCGCGGTAGCTGCCGTCGTCGAGCAGCGCCTGCGCACGCTGGCGCGCTTTTAATTCGATAAAGCTGCTGTCATCACGCATGGTTCACCCCTTCAAAAACCTGTTCGATACGAATGCGTGCCACGCCCGGCGTCGCGCCGAAGTCGTGGATGGTCAGCTTACCTGCGGGCAGGCTGCTGACGGTTTGCAGGCGATTGAACAACGCCTCCCAGCGCCCACGGCTGTTGTCGACGGAGGTGGTGATATCAATGGTTAAGGTCTGGCCCGGTTCGGCGGTGAAAAGCACCTCCATATCCCCGGAACCGACTACCCCTGCCAGCGCCCTGCCGCTTACTTCGCGGCTGGCGGGCACGGTCAATGTGATTTTTTCCATAACATCCTCTTAATGCTTTGAATAGGGCGTTTCGACGCGGTCAAGAAACAGCGTGGCGGCAAGCAGGTCTGCGGCTCCGCCCGGCGAGGCGTTAAGCGTCAGCATCTGACGGTCTAACCGCGCCAGCGCCTGCTGCCCCGCAAGTGTTGCGCATCCTCCCGCGTTCAGCACCGCACGGGCGCCGTTCTGCATGGCATCCAGCCCCTCCATGCCGGCGCGCGACAGCACGCAGGTGTCGGTGAGCGAGGTCATGATCGCCATCAGCGCGTCGAGTCTGGCCTGCGTTTCGCTGCTGCCGTTGAGACGGCTGAGGTGAAGCTGCGGCAGCGCGCGCTGCATGATGTGCGGAAACGCCTGCTGAGCCTCTTCACGCGCGCCCGGTACACGGTAGCGGTGCGTGACGCGTAACCCCTTGCTGAATACTTTCGGCGCCGCGTCATCCGGCAGTTTCGCCAGCTGAGCGGCGGTGTTCGCGACGGTTTGCGCCCGGGCATCGCCGCCCAGCATCGCCACCGCGCTCACCAGCAATCCCAGCGCCCAGATCGCGCCACGGTGTGTGTTCACGCCGTCGGTAGCGGCCATCATCTGCCGTTCGCCTTCACGACCCAGGCGGCCAACGGTTTGCCTGAGGGCAATATCCGCCGGACGCTGCCAGCTCTGTTGCGCCAGCGCCTGAAACGTGGGGGTCAGGCTGTGAGCGGAGCGCTCCATCAGCGCAAGCGATAAATCGTGATGCGCGCCGTTCCCCCGGCTGTCCACCAGACCGGGCTTCGGGCTTAAACGTGCTTCGTCAATCAGACACTGCGTGGCGGTTCGCGCCAGCCATTCGGCACCGCCTTCAACCTGGATCTGGGGCAGAAGTTTCATTACCAGCTCCGGAATTTCGCAGGTGGGTTATACAGGCCGCCGGACCACTCAACGAGGTCAGCCACGCTGCCCGCAGCCAGCAGAGAGCGGGTGGCATCGGTACGACGAATGCCCATATCTTCCGGATACACAACCTTGCCGCTCTGGCGCAGTTCCGCCACGCGTTTGGCGTCAACGCCCAGACCGATATCGGTGATACCCGCCACGGCGGCGACCATGGCGCGACGCTCTTCCAGATCTTTCGCCCGGTAGAGGTAAGCAATCCCCTCTTCCGTCAGCACGTGGGTGACGTCATCGCCGTAAATCATAACCGGCGCCAGCGGCATGCCGGAGGCTTTCGCCACGTCTACGGCGTCGAGTTTCTCCACGAAGGTTGGCTTCACGCCCGCCTGGAAGGTTTCCACCATCTGCACAACCAGCTTTTTACCGCGCTGCATCGGGTCAGGCTCGGTGATCATGTTCAGCCAGGCCGGAGTGGCGTGGCGACGACCGTGCGGATCGTGGCCCATGTTTGGTGCGCCGCCGAAGCCGGAGAGACGGCCGCGGGTCACGGTTGAGGAGTTAGCGTAACCATCAACCTGTAGCGTGGAACCGATAAACATGTCGACCGCGTACTGACCAGCCAGCTGACAGAAGGCGCGGTTAGAGCGCATGGAGCCGTCAGCACCGGTAAAGAACACGTCCGGACGGGCGCGGATGTACTCTTCCATCCCCAGCTCGCCGCCGAAGCAGTGGACGCTCTCCACCCAGCCGCTTTCGATGGCCGGGATCAGCGTTGGATGCGGGTTCAAAGTCCAGTGTTTACAGATTTTGCCTTTGAGTCCGAGCTGTTCGCCGTAGGTTGGCAGCAGCAGTTCGATCGCTGCGGTATTAAAGCCAATCCCGTGGTTCAGGGACTGCACCTGGTGTTCAGCGTAGATGCCTTTAATCGCCATCATCGCCATCAGGATGTGTTCCTGTTTAATCAGGCGCGGGTCGCGGGTGAAGAGCGGCTCAATAAAGAACGGCTTGTCCGCCACCACCACGTAATCGATCCACGAGCCCGGAATATCGACGCGCGGCAGGTCGCACTCGTCGTCCACCAGCTCGTTCACCTGTGCGATGACGATGCCGTCGTGGAACGCGGCGGCTTCCACCAGCGCCGGGGTATCTTCGGTACTCGCCCCGGTGTAGAGGTTACCTTTACGGTCCGCTTTAAAACCGGCAATCAGCGCCACATTTGGCGAAAGGTCGACGTATAAACGTGAGTAGAGTTCGATGTAGGTGTGAATCGCCCCGATTTCGAGCTGACCATCTTCCAGAAGCTGCGAAATGCGCAGGCTTTGCGTACCGGAGAAGGAGAAGTCGAGCTTGCGGGCGATGCCTTTCTCAAAGATGTCCAGATGTTCGCTGCGGCCCACGCTCGGCATGATCATATGCAGATCGTGCACGATTTGCGGGTTCACTTCGGCCAGTGAACGGGAAAGGAAATCCGCCTGCTTCTGGTTGTTGCCTTCCAGAACGACTTTGTCGCCTGGTGCGATCAGTTTTTCCAGCATGGCGACAAGATCGCCGGTTGGCAGTACCTTGCCCTGCACCGGTACGGACGCCAGACGACGCGCTTTCTCGCTGCGTCGGGTGTTCCATTGCCGGGTGGGTGTTTGCCCAGATAACATTATTAACCTCCTGATTCAGCACATCATTCTGATTTGCTTAACGTTGAGTAAAGTGTGCGCTCTGGTGAGAAAGGCATCAATTAAGCGTAGGACGTAATCATTAGCCTGAGAGTAATAATCAAGGTAAAGAAATGTGATCGGGATCAGTTCATGTTTCGGAAAAACGGGCTAAACGGGGTACAATTCGGAAGGTATAGTTAATTTCTGACAAGAATCAGCATCGCCCTTATGACCCAAATCATTCCCTCAGACTTCGACATTGCAGCCGAAGAGAGCGCAGAGTTCGTGCCCATGCGCGGTGTGGCTAACCCTCACCTGCAAACCATGCTGCCGCGCCTGATCCGCCGCAAGGTGCAGTTCAACCCCCACTGGCAGCGCATTGACCTGCCGGACGGTGACTTTTTGGATCTCGCCTGGAGCGAAGATCCGGATCGGGCCAGATATAAGCCCCGTCTGGTGGTGTTTCACGGCCTGGAAGGCAGCCTGCACAGCCCTTACGCACACGGTCTCATTGAGGCGGCGAAAGCCCGCGGCTGGCTTGGGGTGGTGATGCATTTTCGCGGATGCAGCGGCGAGCCTAACCGTCAGAAACGCATTTATCACTCGGGTGAAACCGAGGACGGCTCCTGGTTCCTGCGCTGGCTAAGAGACAATTTCGGCGAAGCACCAACGGCAGCGGTGGGGTATTCGCTGGGCGGGAATATGCTGGCCTGCCTGCTGGCGAAGGAGAGCGACGCCGTACCGCTGGATGCGGCGGTGATTGTCTCTGCGCCCTTTATGCTGGAGCAGTGCAGTTATCATATGGAAAAGGGGTTTTCGCGGGTCTATCAGCGTTATCTGCTCAACCTGCTGAAAGCCAACGCCGCACGTAAACTTAAGGCCTATCCGGATACGCTGCCTGTGACGCTGCAACAGCTCAAACGCGTGAAGCGCCTGCGCGAATTTGATGATTTGATCACCTCGAAAATTCACGGCTTTGCCGATGCGATTGACTATTACCGTCAGTGCAGCGCCATGCCTTTACTGAATCAAATCACGAAACCCACGCTGATTATCCACGCCAAAGACGATCCGTTTATGGATCATCACTCGATCCCCGCCCCTGACTATCTGCCGGATAACGTGGAGTATCAGCTCACCGAGTTCGGCGGGCACGTCGGCTTTGTTGGCGGCACGCTGCGTCGGCCAAAAATGTGGCTTGAGACGCGTATACCCGACTGGTTAACGGCCTATCTGGACGGTAAAAAATGATTATTCCCTGGCAGGATCTCTCTCCCGACACGCTCGATAATCTGATTGAAAGCTTTGTCTTGCGCGAAGGCACCGATTATGGTGAACATGAACGTTCGCTTGAACAAAAGGTCAGCGATGTGAAGCGCCAGCTTAAAAGCGGCGACGTGGTGCTGGTATGGTCCGAACTGCATGAGACGGTGAATATCATGCCCCGCAACGCGTTTCATGGCTGATCTTACACTTTTCCAGTCAGGGAGTTGCTATGTCTGCCAGACATCCGGTTATTGCCGTTACGGGTTCGAGTGGGGCGGGAACCACTACCACCAGCCTCGCCTTCCGCAAGATTTTCGCCCAGCTTAACTTACGGGCGGCAGAGGTAGAGGGCGACAGCTTTCACCGCTACACGCGCCCGGAGATGGATATGGCCATCCGCAAGGCGCGCGATCTGGGTAAACACATCAGCTATTTTGGCCCGGAGGCCAATGACTTCGGCCTGCTGGAGCAAACCTTCCGTGAATACGGGCAGAGCGGCACCGGGCAGTCCCGCAAGTATCTCCATACCTACGATGAAGCCGTGCCCTGGAACCAGGTCCCCGGCACGTTCACGCCCTGGCAGCCGCTGCCGGAACCGACTGACGTGCTGTTTTACGAAGGATTGCACGGCGGCGTGGTGACGCCTCAGCACGACGTGGCGCGCCATGTGGATTTGCTGGTGGGAGTGGTGCCGATTGTTAACCTTGAGTGGATCCAGAAGCTGACGCGTGACATGAGCGAGCGCGGCCATTCGCGAGAGGCGGTAATGGATTCGGTGGTGCGCTCCATGGAAGATTACATCAACTTCCTGACGCCGCAGTTCTCCCGAACCCACATTAACTTCCAGCGCGTCCCCACCGTGGACACCTCCAACCCGTTCGCCGCAAAAAGCATCCCTTCCCTGGACGAGAGCTTTGTAGTGATCCACTTCCGCAACCTGGAAGGCATCGATTACCCCTGGCTGCTGGCGATGCTACAAGGTTCGTTTATTTCGCACATGAATACGTTAGTGGTACCGGGCGGAAAAATGGGGCTGGCGATGGAGCTGATCATGACGCCGCTGGTGCAGCGGCTGATGGAAGGAAAGCAAATCGCGTGAGTTGTTTTGCCCGGTGGCGCTACGCTTACCGGGCCTACGGGCGTGCTTTTGTAGGGCGGGTAAGCGAAGCGCCACCCGCCAAAAATTAAGCCTCGATCACTTCATACGAATGGGTGATGTTTACCGCTTTCTCCAGCATTAGCGCCACAGAGCAGTATTTCTCCGCAGACAGGTCAACCGCACGCGAGACCGCCGCATCCTTCAGTTCTTTGCCGGTGACGATAAAGTGCAGATTAATATGCGTGAACAGACGTGGCGCCTCTTCGCGACGTTCTGACGTCAGCTTCACTTCACAATCGGTCACGTCATGACGGCCTTTTTGCAGGATCGACACCACGTCGATCGCACTGCATCCACCTGCCGCCATCAGCACCATTTCCATCGGGCTTGGGGCTTTATCGCCGGAGTTGCCATCCATCAAAACCTGGTGCCCGGAAGCAGACTCGCCCAGGAACGTTAACCCTTCAACCCATTTCACACGCGCTTGCATATTCACTCACTCCAACGTTGCATTTTTTATGACAGATTACGTGTACGTTACATTTCTCGCAACGGAAGGCGACCTGCGTCATGCTGAAGCGAGACACCAGGAGACACGCGGCGAAAGCTATGCTAAAACACTCTGGATGCTACAGTAATACATTGACGTTACACATGTATGCAGAGGACATCAAACTTTACTGGCTGCGAAACGTTACGACAGCCGACTTCCCAGGTATGGGTAAGAATTCGATTGCAACCCCAGAGTCCGGATGCATCTTATGACTCTGGTGACAGCTTATAACAGAGGATAACAGCGCATGGTGCTTGGCAAACCGCAAACAGACCCGACTCTCGAATGGTTCTTGTCTCATTGCCACATTCATAAGTACCCATCAAAGAGCACGCTGATTCACCAGGGTGAAAAAGCGGAAACGTTGTATTACATCGTTAAAGGCTCGGTGGCCGTGCTGATCAAAGATGAAGAAGGGAAAGAGATGATCCTTTCTTATCTGAACCAGGGCGATTTTATCGGTGAACTGGGCCTGTTTGAAGAAGGCCAGGAACGTAGCGCCTGGGTTCGTGCAAAAACAGCATGTGAAGTGGCTGAAATTTCTTACAAGAAATTCCGTCAGCTGATTCAGGTCAACCCTGACATCCTGATGCGTCTTTCTTCCCAGATGGCACGCCGTCTGCAAGTGACCTCTGAGAAGGTGGGTAACCTCGCCTTCCTGGACGTGACCGGTCGTATCGCGCAGACTCTGTTGAACCTGGCGAAACAGCCAGACGCCATGACCCACCCTGACGGTATGCAAATTAAAATTACCCGCCAGGAAATCGGTCAGATCGTCGGCTGCTCCCGTGAAACAGTGGGCCGTATCCTGAAGATGCTGGAAGATCAAAACCTGATCTCCGCCCACGGTAAAACCATCGTGGTTTACGGGACCCGTTAATTCCGGTAAAACGGCGTGCCGCCGCAGGGTGGCACGCCGTTTTTGTCTCTACTCCTTATGTGGCGCAGGCTGATCTATCACCCGGAAGTTAACTACGCACTGCGACAAACGCTGGTGTTGTGTCTTCCCGTGGCCGTGGGCCTGATCCTCGGACATCTTCAGCAAGGCCTGCTGTTTTCCCTCGTGCCCGCCTGCTGCAACATTGCCGGTCTGGACACCCCGCATAAACGCTTTTTCAAACGCCTGATTATTGGCGGCTGCCTGTTTGCCGGCTGTAGCCTTGCCGTGCAACTCTTACTGGCCCGCGACATTCCTCTGCCGCTGATCCTGACCGTGCTGGCGATGACGCTTGGCGTAACCGCTGAAATCAGCTCGCTGCACGCCCGCCTGCTTCCTGCGTCGCTGATTGCCGCCATCTTCACCTTAAGCCTTGCGGGCAATATGCCGGTGTGGGAGCCATTGCTGATCTACGCCCTCGGCACGCTGTGGTACGGGCTGTTTAACTGGTTCTGGTTCTGGTTGTGGCGGGAACAGCCGCTTCGCGAATCCCTGAGCCTGCTCTACGTGCAGCTTGCTGAATACTGCGAAGCAAAATACACCCTGCTCACGCAACATACCGACCCGGAAAAATCCCTGCCGCCGCTGCTGGCACGCCAGCAAAAAGTGGTGGATCTGATCAGCCAGTGCTATCAGCAGTTGCACATGCTTGCCGCCAACAAAAATCATGAATATAAGCGGCTGCTGCGTACCTTCCAGGTCGGGCTGGATTTGCAGGAGCATATTTCCGTCAGCCTTCATAATCCGGAAGAGGTGCAAAAGCTGGTGGAGCGCAGCCATGCGGAAGCGGTGATCCGCTGGAACGCGCAGACCGTCGCGGCGCGCCTGCGGGTGCTGGCTGACGATATCCTCTATCACCGCTATCCGACGCGCTTTAACATGGACAAACAGCTCGGCGCGCTGGAAAAGATTGCGCGTCAGCACGCGGATAACCCGGTCGGGCAGTTTGCCGCCTGGCATTTCAGCCGCATCGCCCGGGTGTTGCGCACCCAGCGCCCGCTTTATGCCCGGGACCTGATGGCCGATAAGCAAAAACGACTGCCGTTGCTGCCTGCGCTCAAAAGCTACCTGTCGCTGAAGTCTTCCGCCCTGCGCAACGCCGCAAGAATTAGCGTCATGCTCAGCATCGCCAGCCTGATGGGAATGGCCCTGCACCTGCCGAAACCCTACTGGATCTTAATGACCGTGCTGTTTGTCACCCAGAACGGCTATGGCGCCACGCGGGTGCGCATTCTGCATCGGGCGGGCGGCACGATGGCGGGGCTGATTATCGCGGGCGTAACGTTGCACTTCCACGTGCCGGAAGGGTATACGCTGGTCGGCATGCTGGCGATTACGATGGTGAGTTATCTGATCATCCGTAAAAACTACGGCTGGGCGACGGTGGGCTTTACGGTAACGGCGGTGTACACCCTGCAGTTGCTTACGCTCAACGCCGATCAGTTAATTATTGCCCGCCTGGTCGATACCCTGATTGGCTGCCTGATCGCCTTTGGCGGCATGGTCTGGCTGTGGCCGCAGTGGCAAAGTGGATTACTGAGGCAAAACGCCCACGACGCGCTGGAGGCGGATCAGCAGGCCATTCGCCTGATCCTGAGCGACGACCCGCAGCCGTCTCCACTGGCCTACGAGCGCATGAAGGTCAACCAGGCGCATAATGCCCTGTTCAACTCCCTTAACCAGGCCATGCAGGAGCCGGGCTTCAACTCGCACTATCTGGCAGACATGAAGCTGTGGGTCACGCACAGCCAGTTTATCGTCGAACACATCAATGCCATGACCACGCTGGCGCGCGAGCACACCATGCTGACGCCGGATCTGGCGCAGCGCTATTTGCAGTCGTGTGAAATTGCCCTCCAGCGCTGTCAGCAGCGTCTGGAGTACGACGCGCCGGGCGAGTCAGGGGATTCGAACATTCTGGAAGCGCCGGAGACGCTGACCCACGGGCCGATGAGCACCCTGGAGCAGCATTTACAGCGCGTTCTCGGGCATCTCAACACCATGCACACCATTTCGTCGGTGGCATGGCGTCAGCGTCCGCATCACGGGATTTGGTTAACGCGCCGGTTAAAACGAACCGCGTATTAGCCTCTGACGATCTTCGCGACCGCCGCGGCAAAACGGGTTAACCCGTCTTCGATGTCTTTGTCTTCCACCACCAGCGACGGCGCGAAGCGCATCACGTCCGGCCCGGCGTTGAGCACCATGACGCCTTCGTGCGCGGCGGCGTGCAGGAAATCGCGCGCGCGGCCTTTGTACTGAGGCTTCAGCTCGGCGCCGATCAGCAGTCCCATCCCGCGGATTTCACTGAAGACATCAAACTGTTCGTCAATCTGCTGAAGATGTTTCACAAAAAGGGCGCGTTTCGCATTCACGCCATTCAGGACGTCCGGCGTATTAATGATGTCGAACGCCGCTCCCGCCACGGCGCACGCCAGCGGATTACCGCCGTAAGTGGAGCCGTGTGAGCCCACATGAAATGCGGAAGCGATATCCTGGGTGGTTAGCACCGCGCTGACCGGAAAACCGCCGCCGAGCGCTTTCGCGCTGGTCAGAATATCCGGCGTTACGCCGTAGTGCATATAAGCGAACAGGTCTCCGGTACGCCCCATCCCACACTGCACTTCATCAAACACCAGCAGCGCCTGGTGCTCGTCGCACAGTTCGCGTAGCCCTTGCAGAAATTCCGGGGTGGCCGCCGTGACGCCGCCTTCCCCCTGAATGGGTTCGACCACCACGGCACAGGTGTGATCGTCCATCACCGCTTTAACGGCGTGCAGATCGTTAAACGGCACGTGGATGATATCCGCAGGTTTCGGACCAAAGCCGTCGGAATACTTCGGCTGGCCGCCAACGGAAACGGTAAAGAACGAGCGACCGTGGAAGGCGTTATGGAAGGCGATGATTTTGGTTTTGTACGGACTATGACGCGTGGTTGTGTAGTAGCGCGCAAGCTTAAAGGCGGTTTCATTGGCTTCGGTGCCGGAGTTCATAAACAGCACGCGTTCGGCGAAGGTGGCATCGATGATCTTACGCCCCAGACGCAGCGCCGGTTCGTTAGTGAACACGTTGCTGGTGTGCCACAGCGTTTCGCCCTGCGTTTTCAGCGCGTCCACCAGCGCAGGATGGCAATGGCCCAGCGCCGTCACCGCAATACCGCCTGCGAAATCAACATACTCATTGCCCTGCTGATCCCAGACGCGGCTGCCTCTCCCTTTCACCGGGATAAACTCAGCCGGTGCATAAATCGGCAGGATCACTTCATCGAATGTCGCGCGGGTAATTGCTGGTTGTTCAGTTGCCATGTCATGACCATCCATTTTTATGTCACAGTGATTGTGAAAATATAATCACAAAATATGCATAAAAAATCACAACAAGGCAACAGATATTCAGCGATTAAGGAAATTGGCCAGCAGTGCGTGCCCCTGTTCGCTGAGAATGCTTTCCGGGTGGAACTGCACCCCTTCCAGATCGTACTCGCGGTGGCGAATGCCCATGATTTCCCGGGTCTCACTCCAGGCGGTCACTTCAAAGTCTGCGGGCAGGGTCGGCGGATCAATCACCAGAGAATGGTAGCGCGTCACGGTTAACGGATTGTTTAGCCCCAGGAATACGCCGGTACCGGTGTGCGTGATCGGTGAGGTTTTGCCGTGCATGACTTTCGCGGCACGGACAATGGTGGCGCCAAAGACCTGCGCAATGGCCTGGTGACCCAGGCAGACGCCCAGAATCGGCAGCTTGCCCGCATAGTGGCGGATTACCTCCAGCGAGATACCGGACTCCGACGGCGTACACGGCCCGGGCGAAATCACGATTTTCTGGGGCGCCAGCGCGTCAATGTCAGCCAGCGCGATCTCATCGTTACGGCGGACAACCACCTCTGCCCCCAGCTCACAAAAATACTGGTAAAGGTTCCAGGTAAAGGAATCGTAGTTATCAATCAGCAGAATCATGGCGGCTCCTGAAAAAATGGCCGCCCTATTTTACTCAGATCCCCGCGCTTCGCTCACAACTTTGGCAAAGATAGCATTCAGGGCGGTCAGATCACCCATCGCCCCGCTCTGGTTGGCGGATGCCCAGCCGTCCGGGTCGATCCCCTGCCAGTTCAGCACGTAGCCCGCATGGATCGCCAGCTGTTCAAAGAAGATCCGCTGAGCCACGCCATTACCGCTCATAAACGGATGTAGCATGTTGATTTCACAGTAGTAATGACTGATTCTGTCTGTAAACTCTTCTTTCTGAAGGCCCACCAGATATTTATCGCTTTCCAGCGAAGCCATCAGCTCATTACCCACCTTCTCGATGTACTCGAAATGGCAAAATGGAATGTCGCCCTTGGAGATATCGGCGGTGCGCAGCTCGCCAGCGCCTTTCATTTCGTTGCGGAATAAATGGCGGTGAATAAGGCACAGATGGGGTAAACCCGGTGCAGAAGGCCCCAGTGCCAGCGTCTCGATATCGGATTCAGCGGGACCCTTGCCTTTTTCAAGGAGGCAACTGGCCTGAAGATTGACGCTACGCTGTTGCTCCCAGAGTCGGGATTTTTGCTTGTCGGTGAGTTTTTTCACTACGCCTCCCTGAATAGTCCGTTTGCCACAAGTATAAGCAGCAAAACGCGCTTTCGCAGGGAGGGCGGAAAGACACGGGCAGGATGTGCCCGTGTGAGGGAACGATTACGGCAGCACTTTCGCGGAGAGAATCACCACTGGCTTAGACGGCACATTCTGGTATGGACCGACATCGTGAGTCTGAACCTGAGAGATCTTGTCCGCCACGTCCATGCCTTTCACCACTTTACCGAACACCGCGTAGCCAAAGTCGCGCTGGCCGTGGTCCAGGAAGGCGTTATCCGCCACGTTGAGGAAGAACTGGCTGGTGGCGCTGTCTTTATCCGCCGTACGCGCCATAGAAATGGTGCCGCGCTTGTTCAGCAGGCCGTTATCCGCTTCATTTTTGATTGGCGGGTTAGGCTTTTTCTGCTGCATCTGCTCGTTGAAACCGCCGCCCTGAATCATAAAGCCCGGGATCACGCGGTGGAACGTGGTGTTGTTATAAAAACCACTGTTCACGTAGTCGAGGAAGTTTTTCACGGAAACAGGGGCTTTCTGGCTATCCAGCTCCAGCTCAATATTCCCCGCAGAGGTAGTCAGCAGGACGTGAGGGTCTCCTTTAGCTGCCAGCGCAGCAGGGGAAACGGCAGAAAGAGCAAACACAGCTGCGACAGCCGCCAGTGTTGATTTGAGCATGAGAATTCCTTAACAAAGCGCAGTATAAAAAGCGAATGGCTTGATTCTAAAGAGCAGTATGACCCCAGACCAGTCTTTTACCTAATTTTACGAAATTGAAACAATTATTACCGCGCAAACGATTGTTCACCCCGCGATATAATGTGATCTCCATCACGTTAAAGCCTGCAATTGTGCTCAATATTTTCTGAAAAGATTTAATTAGATCACTTTCGCGACTAAAATCTGCCCGCTCAAACGCAGTCATTGCGTTTTTCTTTACTTTTAACAGGCCAGACATGACTAACAGCAATCGCATCAAGCTCACATGGATCAGCTTCTTCTCCTACGCCCTGACCGGCGCGTTGGTGATCGTCACCGGGATGGTGATGGGAAATATCGCAGACTACTTCCAGTTGCCCGTTTCCAGCATGAGCAACACCTTCACTTTCCTGAACGCGGGGATCCTGATCTCTATTTTCCTTAATGCCTGGCTGATGGAAATCGTGCCGCTGAAAACCCAGCTGCGCTTCGGCTTCGTGCTAATGGTTGCCGCCGTGGCGGGCCTGGTGCTGAGCCACAGCATCGCCCTCTTCTCTGCCGCCATGTTCGTGCTGGGCCTGGTGAGCGGGATCACCATGTCGATCGGTACGTTCCTGATCACCCATATGTATGAAGGTCGCCAGCGCGGCGCGCGTCTGCTGTTCACCGACTCCTTCTTCAGCATGGCCGGGATGATTTTCCCGATGGTCGCCGCGTATCTTCTGGCGCGCAGCATTGAGTGGTACTGGGTGTACGCCTGCATTGGTCTGGTCTATGTCGCGATCTTTATTCTCACCTTCGGCTGCGAGTTCCCGGTGCTGGGCAAAAAAGCGCAGACCACGTCTGAGCCAGTTGCGAAAGAAAAATGGGGTATCGGCGTGCTGTTCCTTTCCATCGCCGCGCTGTGTTACATCCTGGGCCAGCTGGGCTTTATCTCCTGGGTTCCTGAGTATGCGAAAGGTCTGGGCATGAGTCTGAACGACGCGGGTAAACTGGTGAGCGATTTCTGGATGTCTTACATGTTCGGCATGTGGGCGTTTAGCTTTATCCTGCGCTTCTTCGACCTGCAACGGATCCTGACCGTTCTGGCGGGTCTGGCAACCGTGCTGATGTATCTGTTCATCAACGGTTCCCCGGAGCATATGCCGTGGTTCATCCTGACCCTGGGCTTCTTCTCCAGCGCGATTTATACCTCGATCATCACCCTTGGCTCTCTTCAGACCAAAGTGGCCTCGCCAAAGCTGGTGAACTTCGTGCTGACCTGCGGCACCATCGGCACCATGCTGACCTTCGTGGTCACGGGCCCAATTGTGGCGCACAGCGGCCCGCTGGCGGCGCTGCATACCGCTAACGGTCTGTACGCCGTGGTGTTCATCATGTGCTTCGTGCTGGGCTTTGTGACCCGTCACCGTCAACACAACCCGGCAACAGCTACCCACTAATCGCCGTAACCCCTTTGCGTACTGCAAAGGGGTTTTCCCCTGCTCACCCGCCCCGCCCGCCGATGGGTAAAAAACCCCACCAAAATTGTGTGAAAAACAAGCAAGCACAAAAATCAAACAATATCCGTCACTTATAAAAATCCTGACAAATCATAGATATACCCCCTAAGGGGTAGGTGAAGGCGTATTTGATTTGCATCAATAAGTGCCCCTGCTGAATCGTTAAGGTAGGCAGTAATAGAAAAGAAATCGAGGCAAAAATGAGCAAAGTCAGACTCGCTATCATCGGTAACGGCATGGTCGGCCACCGCTTTATTGAGGATCTTCTCGATAAAGCCGATGCTAACCAGTTCGATATTACCGTGTTCTGTGAAGAACCCCGCAAGGCGTACGACCGTGTGCACTTGTCTTCCTACTTCTCTCACCATACCGCCGAAGAACTCTCTCTGGTGCGCGAAGGTTTCTACGAGAAGCATGGCGTAAAAGTGCTGGTGGGCGAACGCGCTATCACCATCAACCGTCAGGAGAAAGTGATCCACTCCAGCGCCGGACGCACGGTTTTTTACGATAAGCTGATCATGGCGACAGGCTCGTATCCGTGGATCCCGCCGATTAAAGGTTCGGAAACCCAGGATTGCTTCGTTTACCGTACCATTGAAGACCTCAACGCCATTGAATCCTGCGCACGTCGAAGCAAACGTGGCGCGGTTGTCGGCGGTGGTCTGCTGGGTCTGGAAGCGGCAGGCGCACTGAAAAACCTCGGCGTTGAAACCCACGTCATCGAATTTGCCCCGATGCTGATGGCGGAACAGCTGGACCATATGGGTGGCGACCAGTTACGCCGTAAAATCGAAAGCATGGGCGTGAAGGTTCACACCAGCAAGAACACCAAAGAGATCGTGCAGGAAGGCACTGAAGCGCGTAAAACCATGCGCTTTGCCGACGGCAGCGAGCTGGAAGTGGATTTCATCGTCTTCTCCACCGGCATTCGCCCGCGCGACAAGCTGGCTACTCAGTGCGGTCTGGCCGTTGCGCAGCGCGGCGGGATCATGATCAACGACACCTGCCAGACCTCCGATCCGGACATCTACGCCATCGGCGAATGCGCCAGCTGGAATAACCGCGTATACGGTCTGGTTGCACCTGGGTACAAAATGGCGCAGGTCGCCGTTGACCATATCCTCGGCAGCGAAAATGCCTTCACCGGCGCAGACATGAGCGCGAAGCTGAAGCTGCTGGGCGTGGACGTGGGCGGTATTGGCGATGCGCATGGTCGCACCCCGAACTCCCGCAGCTATGTTTATCTGGACGAAAGCAAAGAAGTCTACAAACGTCTTATCGTCAGCCAGGATAACAAAACCCTGCTCGGGGCGGTGCTGGTGGGCGACACCAGCGACTTCGGCAACCTGCTCCAGCTGGTGCTGAACGCCATTGAGCTGCCGGAAAACCCAGACGCGCTGATCCTCCCGGCGCACGCCTCCAGCGGTAAGCCGTCCATTGGCGTGGATAAACTGCCGGACAGCGCGCAAATCTGCTCCTGCTTCGACGTCACCAAAGGCATGCTGATCTCCGCCATTAACAAAGGCTGCCACACCGTTGCGGCGCTGAAGGCGGAAACTAAAGCCGGGACCGGCTGCGGCGGCTGTATCCCGCTGGTCACTCAGGTGCTGAACGCCGAGCTGGCAAAACAGGGCATTGAAGTGAACAACAACCTGTGCGAGCACTTCGCTTACTCTCGCCAGGAGCTGTACCACCTGATCCGCGTGGAAGGCATTAAGTCCTTCGACGAACTGCTGGAGAAACACGGCCAGGGCTATGGCTGTGAAGTATGTAAGCCTACCGTCGGTTCCCTGCTTGCGTCCTGCTGGAACGAATATGTGCTCAAACCAGAACACACTCCGCTTCAGGACACCAACGATAACTTCCTGGCCAATATTCAGAAAGACGGGACTTACTCGGTGATCCCGCGTTCTGCCGGGGGGGAAATTACCCCTGAAGGGCTGGTCGCCGTGGGCCGTATCGCCCGTGAGTTTAATCTGTACACCAAAATCACCGGTTCCCAGCGTATCGGCCTGTTTGGTGCGCAGAAAGATGATCTGCCGGAAATCTGGCGTCAGCTGATTGAGGCGGGCTTCGAAACCGGTCACGCGTACGCTAAGGCGCTGCGCATGGCGAAAACCTGCGTGGGTAGCACCTGGTGCCGCTACGGCGTGGGCGACAGCGTGGGCTTCGGCGTCGAGCTGGAAAACCGCTACAAAGGCATCCGTACGCCGCACAAAATGAAGTTCGGCGTCTCAGGGTGTACCCGTGAATGTGCGGAAGCACAGGGTAAAGACGTGGGTATTATCGCCACCGAGAAAGGCTGGAACCTGTACGTGTGCGGTAACGGCGGGATGAAACCTCGCCACGCCGATCTGCTGGCTGCCGATCTCGATCGCGATACGCTGATCAAATACCTCGACCGCTTCATGATGTTCTACATTCGTACCGCCGATAAGCTGACCCGTACCGCGTCCTGGCTGGATAATCTCGAAGGCGGCATCGACTATCTGAAGTCAGTCATTATCGACGACAAGCTGGGCCTGAATGAACAGCTGGAATCCGAGATGACTCGCCTGCGCGAGGCGGTGATCTGCGAGTGGACCGAAACCGTGAACACGCCAGCGGCGCAGACGCGCTTCAAACACTTTATCAACAGCACCCAGCGCGACCCGAACGTGCAGGTGGTGCCGGAGCGCGAACAGCATCGTCCAGCGACCCCGTATGAACGTATTCCGGTGATGCTGGTGGAGGAAAACGCATGAGCCAGTGGGTAAACATCTGCAACATTAACGACATTCTGCCAGCAACCGGCGTCTGTGCCCTGCTGGGCAACGAGCAGGTGGCGATTTTCCGCCCTCGCCACGATGAACAGGTTTTTGCCATCAGCAATATCGACCCGTTCTTCGAGGCCAGCGTGCTCTCCCGCGGTCTGATTGCGGAGCACCAGGGCGAACTGTGGGTTGCCAGCCCGCTGAAAAAGCAGCGCTTCCGCTTAACCGACGGGCGCTGCATGGAAGATGAAAGCTTCTCGGTCAAACACTACGACGTCCGCGTGAAGGACGGCGAGGTGCAGCTGAAAGCGTAACCCCTCGCCTTTTCAATAGGAAAGGCTTATGACCCCTTATGGGTAACGGCAGGAAAAACCGTATGTTCTGTACGATTCCTGCTGTTATCCTGACGTCAATTCTTCCCCCGCCATGAATGCTGTGAGGTAACGTCGTGGATCACCTGCCGATTTTTTGTCAATTACGCAACCGCGACTGCCTGCTCGTGGGCGGCGGCGATGTGGCTGAACGCAAGGCGCGCCTGCTGTTAGAGGCGGGCGCCCAACTGACCGTTAACGCCCTCACCTTCGCCCCACAGTTTGACGTCTGGGCGCAGGAAGGGATGCTCACGCAGGTGCAGGGCGAATTTGATGAATCCCTGCTGGATACTTGCTGGCTGACCATCGCCGCAACGGATAACGATGACGTTAACCAGCGCGTCAGCGACGCCTGCGAAGCGCGCCGCATCTTCTGTAACGTGGTGGATGCGCCGAAAGAGGCGAGCTTTATCATGCCATCCATTATCGACCGCTCGCCGCTGATGATTGCGGTGTCGTCCGGTGGCCGCTCGCCCGTTCTTGCCCGTCTGCTGCGGGAAAAACTGGAAGCCGTGCTGCCTCAACACCTTGGTCAGATTGCCCATTATGCCGGGCAGCTGCGTTCCCGCGTGAAGCAAACCTTCGCAACCGTGGGCGAACGCCGTCGCTTCTGGGAGAAGTTCTTTGTCAACGACAGGCTGGCGCAGTCGTTGGCCAATCAGGACACCAAAGCGGTTGAAGAGACGACCGAGCAACTCCTCTCTGAACCGCTGGATCATCGCGGTGAAGTGGTACTGGTGGGCGCAGGTCCCGGCGATGCGGGCTTGCTGACGCTGAAGGGTCTCCAGCAGATCCAGCAGGCGGACATCGTGGTATATGACCGTCTGGTCTCTGATGACATCATGAATCTGGTGCGCCGCGATGCTGACCGCGTGTTCGTCGGCAAACGGGCAGGTTATCACTGCGTACCGCAGGAGGAGATCAACCAGATCCTGCTGCGGGAAGCGCAAAAAGGTAAGCGCGTGGTGCGTCTGAAAGGGGGCGATCCGTTTATCTTTGGTCGCGGCGGCGAGGAGCTGGAAACTCTCTGCAACGCGGGCATTCCGTTCTCCGTGGTGCCGGGCATTACGGCGGCATCCGGCTGTTCTGCCTATTCCGGCATTCCGTTAACCCATCGCGACTATGCCCAGAGCGTGCGCCTGGTGACGGGCCACCTGAAAACCGGCAGCGAACTGGACTGGCATAATCTGGCCGCTGAAAAGCAGACTCTGGTCTTCTACATGGGGCTAAATCAGGCAGCCACGATTCAGGCGAAACTGCTGGAGCACGGCATGGAAGCAGATATGCCGGTCGCGCTGGTAGAAAACGGTACCGCCATTACGCAGCGCGTGGTCGATGGCGTACTGACGCAGCTGGGCGAGCTGGCGCAGCAGGTTGAAAGCCCGGCGCTGATCGTGGTGGGCCGCGTGGTAGCACTGCGTGAAAAACTGAACTGGTTCTCCAGCCACTAACGCACAATCTCTCTCCCGGGAGTAGTCTTGAAGCGGACTACTCCCTTCTTACCTCAGTCGATAACATACCGCCCGCGTAATGGAACTTTTCCATTTATTCCCTCGTGTTACATCCAATTTTTTGATTTTATTGACAAGGAATGCGTATGTTCAAACTGGCAAAAGCTGCCGTTCTGGTCGGCCTGTTAACAACTCTGACGGCCTGCACCGGTCACGTTCAAAATACTAAAAATAATTGCAGCTACGATTACCTGCTGCATCCGGCGATCTCCATTTCGAAGATCATTGGCGGTTGCGGCCCGGCGGCACAGCAGTAAGCGTTTTTCAGGCGTAAAAAAACCGGGGATTTCCCGGTTTTTTTGTTTCGTCAGTTTTGTCGGGTGGCGGCTCCGTCTTACCCGACCTACACGGTCCCGTAGGCCGGGTAAGCGTAAGCGCCACCCGGCAAAGCGGCTTAAGGTTTCGCCACAAACCCAATCGCCTCGTACACCGCTTTCAGGGTTTCGGAGGCGCGCGCGCTGGCTTTTTCCGCGCCCTCTTTCATCACTTTTTGCAGGAAAGCTTCGTCGTTACGGTAACGGTGATAGCGCTCCTGCAACTCGGTCAGCATGCCGGAAACGGCGTCTGCCACTTCACCTTTCAGGTGGCCGTACATCTTGCCTTCAAAGTGTTTTTCCAGCTCAGGGATGCTCTGTCCGGTCACACCGGAGAGAATGTCCAGCAGGTTGGATACGCCCGCTTTGTTCTGCACGTCGTAGCGCACCACTGGCGGCTCGTCGGAGTCGGTCACCGCACGCTTGAGCTTTTTCACCACCGATTTCGGATCTTCCAGCAGGCCGATAACGTTGTTGCGGTTATCGTCAGACTTGGACATCTTTTTGGTCGGCTCCAGCAGCGACATCACGCGCGCGCCGGATTTCGGAATAAACGGCTCAGGCACTTTGAACACGTCGCCGTAAAGCGCATTGAAGCGCTGGGCGATATCGCGGCTCAGCTCCAGGTGCTGCTTCTGATCTTCGCCCACTGGTACTTGGTTGGTCTGGTACAGCAGAATATCTGCCGCCATCAGCACCGGATAATCAAACAGACCGGCGTTGATGTTTTCAGAGTAGCGCGCAGATTTATCCTTGAACTGGGTCATGCGGCTCAGCTCGCCGAAATAGGTGTAGCAGTTCAGCGCCCAGCCCAGCTGCGCGTGCTCTGGCACGTGAGACTGAACGAAAATGGTGCTCTTCTCTGGATCGATACCGCACGCCAGGTACAGCGCCAGCGTATCGAGCGTCGCCTTGCGCAGCTTCTCGGGATCCTGACGCGCGGTGATAGCATGCAAATCTACGATGCAGTAAATGCAGTGGTAGTCATCCTGCATGCTCACCCACTGACGTAACGCACCCATGTAGTTACCAATGGTCAGTTCACCTGAAGGCTGTGCGCCACTAAAAACGATGGGCTTAGTCATTATTCAATTCCTGATGTTCACTGTGCGAGAGCCCGAGTGCGGGCAACAAATCATTGAAGTGGTCGAACACAACGTCCGGCTCACTCAGCGTAATGGCTTCACCGTAGTTGTAGCCGTAGGTCAACCCAACAGACGGGCAACCTGCCGCTCTGGCAGCCAGAATATCATTGCGGGAATCCCCGACAAAGAGCAGCTCCGCAGGCGCTAAGGATAATTTTCCTGCCACCAGCAATAGCGGTTCCGGATGCGGCTTTTTATTCTGCACGTCATCGCCGCCCACAATTACGGAGAAGTATTTCACGATATCCAGCGCTTCCAGCAGAGGCGCAACGAACGGTGTTGGCTTGTTGGTCACCAGCCCCAGCGGGATGCCTTTCGCATGTAGCGCGCTCAGCGTTTCAGCGACATCCGGGAACAGGAAGCTGCCCTCTTCGACGGTCTCTTCGTAGAAACGGTCGAACAGTTTGCGCAGAATACGCTGCTGCTCATCCTGGGGAATATCCGCGTGGTCAACACTCGGTTTCCCTTGCGCGGAACGCTGGGAGGCACGCTCCTGACGAGCCCAGGTCAGCGCGCGCTCCATCAGCACGTCTGCACCGTTACCAATCCACGTCACAACGCGCTCTTCGCCCGCAACGGGGAGTTCAAGGGCATACAGCGCCTGATCGACGGCGCGGGTTAATCCTGGCGCGCTGTCGACCAGCGTGCCGTCGAGGTCAAATGCTACACCCCGAATAGCCTGCAATTTATCCATGACTTACCTTCGCCAGTTCACGGCGCATTTCATCAATGACTTTTTTGTAATCCGGTTGATCGAAGATGGCGGAGCCTGCGACGAACATATCCGCTCCTGCCGCCGCAATCTCACCGATGTTATTGACCTTCACGCCGCCATCCACTTCCAGGCGAATATCATAGCCAGACTCATCAATACGGCGGCGCACTTCACGCAGTTTGTCGAGGGTCTGAGGGATAAACGACTGGCCGCCAAAGCCCGGGTTGACGGACATCAGCAGGATCACGTCCAGCTTGTCCATCACGTAGTCGAGATAGCTCAGCGGGGTCGCCGGGTTAAAGACCAGTCCCGCCTTACAGCCGTTCTCTTTGATCAGCTGTAGCGTGCGGTCAACGTGTTCGGAGGCTTCCGGGTGGAAAGTGATGATGCTGGCACCCGCCGCGGCGAAATCAGGCACGATGCGGTCAACCGGTTTCACCATCAGATGCACGTCAATGGGCGCGGTGATCCCGTAGTTACGCAGTGCTTTAAGCACCATCGGACCGATGGTCAGGTTGGGAACGTAGTGGTTATCCATAACGTCGAAATGGACGACATCCGCGCCAGCCGCGAGAGCTTTGGCAGTGTCTTCACCCAGGCGGGCAAAATCGGCCGACAGAATTGAGGGGGCAATCAAAAACTGTTTCATCCGCATCTCCTTGAAATGTGTTTACCGGCGGGCAAAGGCTCAGGGTCGATAAAGCGCCAGAAGTTCGTCCACCTTTTTACGTGTGCCGCCGTTGCTGCTAATGCTACGCCGCACTTTTACCTGAAAATGCTTCGCGGCTTTGTACCATTCGCGCGTATCAGGCGTGTCGTGATTCGAAATTAACACCGGAATTCTTTTGCTGACCAGCTTTTCCGCCATCTCAGCCAGACGCGCCTGCTCGGCCGGGCTGAAGCTGTTGGTGTGGTAGGCGGTGAAATTTGCCGTGGCAGACAGCGGCGCGTAAGGCGGGTCACAGTAGACCACCGAGTTTACACCCGCCAGCTCCATGCACTCTTCATAGGAGAGACAGTAGAACTCGGCATTCTGCGCTTTTTCAGCAAAGTGATACAGCTCGTCCTGCGGGAAATAGGGACGCTTATAGCGGCCAAACGGCACGTTAAACTCGCCACGCAGATTATACCGGCACAGACCGTTGTAGCCATGGCGGTTGAGATAAAGAAACAACAGCGCGCGACGGAACGGGTCCTGGCTCTGATTAAACTCAGCGCGGAACTGATAGTAAATGTCCGGGTTGTTGTTCTCTGGCGTAAACAGCTTCCGCGCCTCTTCCACATACTCATCGGTACGCAGTTTCACGATGTTATAGAGGCTGATAAGGTCGCTGTTGATATCCGCCAGGATATAACGAGAAAAATCGGTATTCAGGAATACCGATCCAGCACCCACGAAGGGCTCGATAAGACACTCGCCTTTCGGCAGGTGCTTTTTAATATCGTCGAGCAGGGGGTATTTCCCCCCTGCCCATTTAAGAAAAGCGCGATTTTTTTTCATGCTGACTAACTGATTACACCTTCTCCGGCTGTGGAGAAAGCTCCGACAGCATCCTGCGCTTTAAACATTACTTCAGATCGGCCTGCACCTGATGAATTGGCTTCGCCCACGGGTTTTTCGCCTGCACATCGGCAGGCAGCGTGGAGACGGCTCGTTTTGCTTCATCTTTTGAGGCATAAACTCCGCTTACCAGAACGTACCAAGGCTGTCCGTTACGGGTCGTCTGATAAACCACATAGTTTTTCAGATTCGATTTCTTCGCCCAGGCGTTGAGGTTGTCGTAGTTAGACGAACTGCTCAGCTGCAACGTGTAGTTGCTGGATGATGCGGATTTCAGAGAACCCACGTTACCCGTCGTTTTACCTGCCGCGGTGCTGGATGCGCTAGCGGTTGGCGTAGCAGCCGGTGCCGCAGTTGCAGCAGGCGCGGTTGTGGTCGCCGTTGCTTTAGGTGCAGCGGTTGCCGCAGGCGTTGGCGCTTTAACCGGTTGGCTCACCGCAAGTTTTGTCTGCGCTGGCGCTTTCGTTTCTGGCGCTTTTGCCACGGTCTGCGGTTTCGTCTCACGCTTCGGCTCAATCACAGCCTGCTTACGCTCCTGACGCGGCGCAGTCTGGGTATGGCGCGGTTTGGTTTCCGTTGCCGCCGTTTGCTGCTGGGCATTGCTGCCATGAACTGGCGCAACGGTGGCAGGTTCAGTAGGCAGCGTGGAGTTCACCACGGCAGCGTTAACCTGCTCCTGATTCTGCGGCTGCGTCAGCGCGTTATTCAGATCGCCCTGAACTTCAACACGCTGCTGGCCCTCCGGCGTAACAGGCGCCTGGCCCTGAGTTGGGGTCGCAGAGACGGGCGGCAGAGAGATATCCTGACCGGCACTGGTGTTACCTGCGGTCTGCTCTGCGGAAGTGGTGCCCGGCGCTGGCTGAGCGCCATTCGCCTGGTTGCTCGCATCGTTACCAGACAGGTCGATGCTCTTCTCGGCAGACGCTGTCTGCTCGGTAGAATGGGTAGAAGGTGCTTTTAGCGCGGAACCAATGCCGACAATCAGCAATACCAGAACCAAAACGCCAAGGCCCATCATGATGTACTGACGGGAGGCCGGTTTTGCCGCTACCGCTTTTTTACGTTTGCGCGGACGACGTTCAACAGGCTGTTCATCCATTAACTCTTCTTCGGATTCATACTCCTCGTCTTCACGCTCATTTCGCGCGTTACGGCTACGCGAAGGGCGACGATCGTCTGCATCCAGATCGACATCGTCAAAGTTGATCTGCGGCTCGTTATCACGTTCTGAAGATTGACGAGAACGACCAGTACGACGATCGCTGGGATCGGGTTTCAGCTCGTCTTCTGGTTTGAATTCATCCATTTAACACCCCACTCAAAGGCTTCTGCCAACGACTCTGCATTTACCTGAAGCTAAAACGACCACCTGTTAAAGCAGCCTGACCTTTCTAGTTGTTACGCCTGCTGACAATCAGCAATAGCGCCAAGTACGACTTCGTGCGGCACTCCGCCGCGCACTTCACTTTTCCCTATTGCAAGCGGGAGTACCAGACGCATCTCACCTGCCAATACTTTTTTATCGCGCATCATGTGGGGAAGGTACGCTTGCGCAGACATTTCCTGCGGACCACTCACCGGCAAGCCAGCACGTTTAAGCAACGTGATGATACGTGCTGTCTCTTCCGGCCTGAACTGCCCCAGACGTTCAGAGGCACGGGCCGCCATGACCATTCCGGCAGCGACAGCTTCACCGTGAAGCCAGTTACCGTAGCCCATTTCGGCTTCGATCGCATGACCAAACGTATGCCCCAGATTCAGTAAAGCACGTAAGCCGGTTTCACGCTCATCTGCGGCAACGACTTCTGCTTTCAGCTCACAGCAACGGCGAATACAGTAGGCCATTGCCTGCCCATCGAGGCGCAGCAGCGCATCCATATTCTCTTCCAGCCAGGTGAAGAACTCACCGTCAAGAATAATGCCGTATTTGATCACTTCTGCAAGGCCGGACGCCAGTTCGCGCGCTGGCAAGGTTTGCAGACAGTCGAGATCCACCACCACCGATGCAGGCTGGTAGAACGCGCCAATCATGTTTTTGCCGAGCGGATGGTTAACCGCCGTTTTACCGCCCACAGAAGAATCGACCTGTGAGAGCAACGTGGTTGGAATTTGAATAAAGCGCACGCCGCGCTGGTAGCTGGCGGCTGCAAAACCGGTCAGATCGCCCACAACGCCGCCGCCCAGGGCAAGCAGTGTTGTATCACGACCGTGCGGTTTTTGCAGAAGTGCGGTAAAGACGGTATCCAGTACCGTCAGGCTTTTGTACTGCTCGCCATCGGGCAGAATCACACTGTCGACCTTCACGCCCGCCTGCTCAAGCAGGTGGCGTACACGGTCGAGATAAAGCGGAGCCAGCGTCTCGTTGGTGACCAGCATCGCCTGATCACCCGCTTTCAGTGGTAAGAAGGAAGCTGGATCGTTAAACAAACCAGCCGCGATGGTGATAGGGTAACTACGTTCCCCGAGAGTAACTGTAATCCTCTCCATGACGCGACATCCACCTTAAATGCTTTTACCCGCAGGCGAGTGTATATAAAGCCAGAATCAGTTGCTTTCCAGCATATGAATAATCTGGTTTGCAACCACTTTAGCGCTTTGATCGTCAGTACGAATGGTCACATCAGCAATCTCTTCGTACAGAGGATTGCGTTCATCGGCCAAAGCTTCCAGAACTTCACGTGGCGGTGTTTCAACCTGCAACAACGGGCGCTTTTTATCACGCTGCGTGCGTGCCAGCTGTTTTTCGATGGTCGTCTCAAGATAGACCACTACGCCACGGGCGGAGAGACGGTTGCGGGTTTCGCGAGATTTTACAGAGCCGCCGCCTGTTGCCAGCACAATGCCCTGTTTTTCCGTGAGTTCGTTGATCACTTTTTCTTCTCGGTCACGGAAACCTTCTTCGCCTTCTACGTCGAAGACCCAGCCCACATCCGCTCCGGTTCGTTTCTCAATCTCTTGATCAGAATCGTAAAATTCCATATTGAGTTGTTGAGCTAACTGACGCCCAATAGTGCTTTTGCCGGCACCCATAGGCCCAACCAGAAAGATATTGCGTTTCTCTGCCATTTTTTCGGTACTACTAAGACTATTCGTTAATGGTAATCCCCGCTGCGCAGACACCCGGCGTAGCAGGACATGAACTGAAACCTCATTTGCAATAGAGCGAGAGTCAGACGAAAAATTATCTCAATACTCCGGCTTGTTTGGCAACTGATTAAATCACCGTTCCCGGCGCATAAGGAAATAAGACGTAAGTCCAACTCAAATCGGTACTCCTTGTATGCTAATTCATGCCCCACGTCAAACATCTGCAACAAACTGAATGCAAAATCATTGCGGGGATCGTTACCCATTAATGAATACTGACCAGACGTGGCGTGATAAACACCACTAACTCGCGCCGTTCGTTATCTTTTCCGTCATGGCGGAACAACTGACCCAGCCACGGAATGTTGCCCAGCACGGGCACGCTGTCGCGTCCGGTTTTATTCTTTTGCGAAAAGATCCCGCCCAGCGCGAGCGTTTCCCCACTTTTTACCTCTACCTGCGTTTCGATCTCCTGCTTATCAATCGCCAGCGTTTCGCCGTCCGCCTGTTGCAGCACCTGGCCAGGCATATTTTCACTGATATGCAGCTTCAGACGAACGCGGCCGCCCGGGAGCACCACCGGCGTGACCTCCATGCCTAATACCGCCTCTTTAAACTCAACGGAGGTCGCTCCGCTTTCGCCGCTGGAAACCTGATACGGGATTTCGCTGCCCTGCTTGATGCTGGCCGGCTGCATGTGCGACGCCAGTAGCCGCGGGCTGGCGATGATATCCACCTGCTGCTTTTGCTCAAGCGCCGACAACTCAAGATCCAGCATCCTGCCGTTGATGCGCCCGATATTAAACCCAACGTGTGTGGTTGCACTGGCCACCGACAGGTCAGCGCCCAACGTCGTGACCTGACCCACCTTACCGGCCTCCGTTGCGTCAGCGAGGTTCCATTTCACCCCCAGTTCACGCAGGCTTTTTTCACTAATGGTCACAATCTGCGCCGCCAGTTCTACCTGCTCGACGGGCAGATCCATCTGCGCTGCCCAGCGCTTGAGCATATCCACCACCGACTTGTTATCCCTGACCAGGAGACGGTTGGTGCGCTTGTCGACGGAGAGACTGCCTTTCGGGCTTAAGAGCTTTTCCGCCGCTTTTTGCAATTCGGCCGCATCCGCATAAGCAAACGGAATGCTGTGAGAGAGCAGCGGAGCGTCGAGCAGACGCTGGGCCCGCTCCTGCTCTTTACGCGTCTGTTGCTCCCGCTGCCAGGCCGCCGTATGCACATAAAAAATGCCGCCCTCTTCCCGCAATACCAGCCCGGCACTGTTCACTACCGTCTGAAGCGCCTGCCTCCAGGGCACCCGCGTTAGATTCAGCGAAAGCGAACCGCTGACATCCGGCGACACCACCAGATTGCGATCCTCCTGCGCTACCATCGCCTGTAATACCTGCACCACCGGGACATCATCCACCAGCAGGGTGACCGGTTTTGGCGTCGCGGCCCACAGGGGCTGGCTGAGTGCCGCCAGTAACAGCCCTATCCATATCTTCACTTTTTTTCGTTCCTTCTCGCTGCCATGTCCATCGCTTCGGCTCGCACATCTCGCCGACATCAACGGTCAGTTGTTGTGTATCTATCGCACTCACCCGCCAGCCTGGCGGTAACCGCATCTGCGTTTTTACACGGTGCCAGCGGTTCTGCCCGTCCTGCATAAGGCCGATATCCCTGCTGCCGCTGACGACTCCCTGATACCGCCACTGGCTGAGTTGCCCTGCTGCGCAACGCTCTTCCGGCACGGAGAAGGGATCCCGCATCCCGGTCAGGAAAAGCGGAGAAAGCAGGATCAGCAAACGGGTTTTACTGCGCATGACCTATCTCCAGTTGCAGGCTAAGGCGTAGCTGTTTTCCCTGTGGGGTGATGGAAAACGCGCTCACCCGCACGTTCTCAAGCGCCAGCCGGGAAAAGAGCGCCGGAACTGCGCCCCATAAGGCATCCAGCGCCAGCTCTCCCCCACTCTGCTGCGGTTTCCAGTACACCAGCCTTGCGTCCTCACGCTGAAATGCCAGCGGAGAAAAGGGCTGCACCGGCTTCACTTGCGTAACCACAGGTCGCCGCCCGGCCTTTGGCCACAGCGAGGCGTTGATTCGCTTCGCACTGCTGGCCTGCGCCTGAATATCGGCGTAGCACAGAGCAGCGGGTCTGAGCAGCGCTCCCCAAATCGCAAACGCAACAATCCCCGACGCGATCAACCAGCAAAGGACGCGCCGGGAAGGACGTGCATCTGTCCAGCGTTGATACCAGATGCCCACTGGCTACCTCCGGCTATGCAGTTGAAAAGAGAACATCCATCGCCCCTGGCTATCCTGTTGCAGTTCGCCTGCCGGTCCGGGGTTAAACCCCGTCACCCTTTTCAGCGCATCGGTCATGGCGGAGAGCGTCGGGAGTGAGGTGGTATAGCCCGTCAGGATCAGCGAGGGTGGCTGATAACGCAGCGCCGTCAGCCACGCCTGCCGGGGCATTGCACTGGCAAGGGATTCAAGCGCGGGTTGCCATGCCACCGTCTCAGGCGGCTGCGAAAGGGGTTCCAGCCCCGCAGACTGCGGCTGACGGGCTTTCAATACCTTCTGCACCGCACGCGTTCCCGCCAGATCGCTCTGCAACGCCTGTGACGCGAGAGTCTGCGTCGCCCGAAGGCTGACGCCTCCCGCCAGCATCACCAACAATGAGGCAGTAAACAGCAGCCCCCAAAAACGCAGGCGCTGATTACGTTGCTGCCGACGCCAGGGTAAAAGATTGGGCATGCTCATTACGGCGCCTCGCTCATGGCCAGCGCCAGGGCGACGGTGTAATCAGCACCACATTCTGGCAACGGCGGCTGACACAGCGTCACCGCTTCCCACGGATCGCGGGCAGCATCAAACACGGCGATATCAGAAGGAGAAAGTGCAAGCAACGCCGCCAGCTCATTCACCGTCGCCGCTTCTGTGGTGTAGCGCCGCCCCCACTGGTGACGCATCGCCCACAGCCACTGGTCTTTATCCCTCCAGGCTACGCACCGGACGGGGGCAACAGCAGAGAGAAGATTAGCCAGTGCGCCGGCATCCGGGACGATTGCGGCCAGGCGCAAACGCAGCGCTTTCGCCAGCGACAACAGGGTATCGACCTCTCTGTTTTGCGCGGCGGTAACCTGAAAAGTGTTGCTGAACGTATCCTGCGCGTAGTCAAAGCAGAGCGTATCGGGAGGCATCTCCAGCTCACGCGCTAATGCGGCGCCTACCCAGGTGAGCTGTTCGCTGTCACGCAAGTTAACGGATGGACGGGGCAACGCGCGTTGCAGAACGCGCGTTGCCGGAAATGAGAGAAATACCCGATGCGAGTGCGGCAATGTTTTCCGCCAGCCACGTAATGCGTTAACCAGTTGTTCTGGCTTAAGTATTTTGCCTTCACCCATAACCCCGTCCGACAGCGGCACCGCCCACCAGCGCCGTAAACGCCAGCCGGCCCGCTCTCTGGTCAGCGCCACGGCAATCACCTTATCCTGTTGAATATGAACGCCTGTTTGCCACGTTTTAAAAGCCATACTTCACGATCTCCTTATCGCCCGTCGGAGTGACGGCTATATCAATGAATCAGGCTTGCCTTTATACTACCGCGCGATTGTTTAGAAACTGCCCAGGCTAAACCAAATGGGAAATCTCCGGTGAAGTTCGTAAAGTATTTATTGATCCTTGCAGTCTGTTGCATTCTGCTGGGAGCAGGCTCGATTATTGGTTTGTACAAATATGTCGAGCCGCAACTCCCTGATGTCGCCACACTTCGTGATGTGCGGCTTCAGATCCCTATGCAGGTCTATAGCGCCGATGGTGAACTGATGGCGCAATACGGCGAGAAACGTCGTATCCCACTGACCTTAAATCAAATTCCACCCGTGATGGTGAAGGCTTTTATCGCCACCGAGGACAGCCGTTTTTACGAGCACCACGGTGTCGATCCGGTCGGTATTTTCCGTGCGGCAAGCGTGGCGCTGTTCTCCGGTCATGCCTCTCAGGGGGCAAGTACCATTACCCAGCAGCTGGCGCGTAACTTCTTCCTCAGCCCGGAAAAGACGCTGATACGTAAGATCAAAGAAGTGTTCCTCGCGATCCGCATTGAGCAACTGCTGAGCAAAGACGAGATCCTTGAGCTTTACCTCAACAAGATCTATCTGGGCTACCGCGCCTATGGTGTAGGGGCTGCGGCTCAGGTCTATTTCGGTAAGTCGATCGATCAGCTCACGCTGAGCGAAATGGCGACCATTGCCGGCCTGCCAAAAGCGCCATCAACGTTTAACCCGCTCTACTCGCTGGACCGCGCCACCGCGCGCCGTAACGTTGTGCTATCGCGTATGTTGAGCGAAGGCTACATCAGCCAGGATGAGTACGATCGGGCACTCAGCGATGTGATTGATGCCAATTACCATGCACCGGAAATTGCTTTCTCATCGCCGTATCTGACGGAAATGGTTCGCCAGGAGATGGTGCGCCGCTACGGCGACAAAGCATATGAAGACGGCTATCGCGTTTACACCACCGTGACCCGCAAGGTGCAGCAGGCTGCCCAGCAGGCGGTGCGTAATAACGTGATGGATTACGATATGCGTCACGGCTATCGCGGCCCGTCCAACGTGCTGTGGAGAGTGGGCGAAGGCGCATGGGACAGCAAAAAAATCACTGATTCCCTGAAAGCGCTGCCGACCTATGGCCCGCTGCGTCCGGCGGTGGTCACCCAGGCCGATCCGCAGGAAGCGGTGGCGATGATGGCCGATGGTACATCCGTTTCGCTGCGTATGGAGGGTATCCGCTGGGCGCGTCCGTACCGTTCTGACACCCTTCAGGGGCCTACTCCACGTAAAGTGACGGATGTGGTACAAACCGGACAACAAATCTGGGTGCGTCAGGTAGGCGATGCCTGGTGGCTGGCACAGGTGCCGGACGTCAACTCTGCCCTGGTCTCCATCAATCCGCAGAACGGTGCCGTGATGGCGCTGGTTGGCGGGTTCGATTTCAACCAGAGCAAATTTAACCGCGCAACCCAGGCGCTGCGTCAGGTCGGTTCGAACATCAAACCGTTCCTGTATACCGCGGCGATGGACAAGGGGCTAACGCTCGCCAGCATTCTCAACGACGTGCCTATTTCCCGATGGGATGCCGGTGCGGGCTCTGACTGGCAGCCGAAGAACTCTCCGGCGCAATACGCTGGCCCTATCCGTCTGCGTCAGGGCCTTGGCCAGTCGAAGAACGTGGTCATGGTTCGCGCGATGCGTGCGATGGGCGTTGATTATGCGGCAGAGTATCTGCAACGCTTCGGCTTCCCGGCGCAAAACATCGTTCATACCGAATCTTTGGCGCTCGGCTCCGCGTCCTTCACGCCGCTCCAGGTCGCGCGTGGCTACTCGGTAATGGCAAACGGCGGCTTCCTGGTCGATCCGTATTTCATCAGCAAAATCGAGAACGATCAGGGCGGCGTACTGTTTGAAGCGAAGCCGAAAATTGCCTGCCCTGAATGCGATATTCCGGTGATTTACGGCGACACGCCAAAATCCAATGTCCTTGAAAACAAGGATATGGAAGATGTTGCCATCTCTCAGGAACGTCAGAATCTGGCGGTGCCGCAGCCTCAGCTGGAACAGGCCAATCAGGCGCTGGTCGCCCAGAGTGGCGCGCAGGAGTATGCTCCGCACGTGATCAGCACGCCGCTGTCGTTCCTGATTAAGAGCGCGCTGAACACCAACATCTTTGGCGAACCGGGCTGGCAAGGCACCGGCTGGCGAGCGGGCCGCGATTTGCAACGCCGCGACATCGGCGGCAAAACAGGCACAACCAACAGCTCAAAAGATGCCTGGTTCTCAGGTTATGGCCCGGGCGTTGTCACCTCGGTCTGGATTGGTTTTGACGATCACCGCCGCACTCTGGGGCGCACAACCGCTTCTGGCGCGATTAAAGATCAGATTTCCGGTTACGAGGGTGGGGCTAAGAGTGCGCAACCGGCCTGGGATGCTTACATGAAGGCCGCTCTCGAGGGCGTGCCGGAGCAGCCGCTAACGCCTCCGCCGGGCATTGTCACGATCAATATTGACCGCAGCACCGGACAGCTCGCGAATGGCGGCAACAGCCGTGCCGAGTATTTCATCGAGGGTACGCAGCCAACCACGCAGGCGGTGCATGAGGTGGGTACCGAAATCATTGATAACGGCGAAACGCACGAACTGTTCTGACGCCAACAAAAAAGCCGGGCGGTGGCGACGCCTGTCCCGGCCTACAGCGTAATGCAAAACGGCAACCATCGGTTGCCGTTTTTACGGGTGGCGCTACAAACGCCCCTGCCCCTTCAGCCACTCCCGCACCAGGAAAAGTGCGCTCACGTTGCGTGCCTCGTTAAAGTCAGGATCTTCCAGCAAATCCATCAGATGAGCCAGCGGCCAGCGAACCTGCGGCAGCGGTTCCGGCTCGTCTCCTTCCAGCGATTCAGGATAGAGATCTTCCGCGACAACAATGTTCATTTTGCTGGAGAAATAGGACGGCGCCATGCTCAGCTTTTTCAGGAACGTCAGCTCTTTCGCGCCAAAGCCGACCTCTTCTTTCAGCTCCCGGTTTGCCGCTTCAAACACCGTTTCGCCCGGATCGATCAGTCCTTTGGAGAAGCCCAGCTCGTAGGATTCTGTGCCCACGGCGTATTCACGAATGAGGATCAGGTGCTCGTCGACGATAGGCACTATCATCACCGCTTCACGCGAGGAGGGGCGCATACGCTCATAAACACGACGCACACCGTTGCTGAACTCCAGATCCACGCTTTCAACATTAAACAGACGCGATTTTGCGACGGTTTCAACATTCAGAATGGTGGGCTTTTGTAAGGGTTTGGTCATCTTGACGGGTCTTTGCTGGGTAAACTGGCTTTATTGTGCGATACGCCGCACGGTTTCGGCAATGTCAATTGCTCTTTATTTACATTTATGCAACGTAACTGTAGGCAATTCTCATTTCAAAACAAATGTCAAGAGGTTGAAAAGTTTCCAGGAATTTGCTGATATCGCGCCGGAACAGGCTTTGTTATCATTACCGGTCACTGGGATGCGCGTCAACATGCTCAAGTTAGACTCCATACTTGCCGATAGCCGACCACAGAATCTCATTCATTGTACAAAAGGTGCGACTGACAACACCTGTAAGAAGATAAGTAAGATGGGGAAAGCATGAGCACCATTTTGATTTTTCTCGCTGCTGTGCTGGCCTGCGCGTCGATTGCGGTGTGGGTATTCAGGCGCCGCGTACATCGCCGTTATCGGCTGCCCTTTTTGAACGCGTTTGCCGGGGCAAACACGCGCAAGCTTTCGCCAGAGGAACGCAGCACCGTTGAGCAGTATCTCGACACGCTGAACCGATCCCGGCTTTCGCCTGGCCCTACCGGCGCCAGCGCCGCCCCCGTATCGCTCAACCTTAACGCACAAAGCGACACCGTTTTGTGCGTAACGCGCTCTATTACCCGCTACGGCATCACAACCGACGATCCCAACAAATGGCGTTACTATCTCGACTCTGTTGAAGTGCACCTGCCTCCCTTCTGGGAGCAGTATATCAACGACGAAAACAGCGTCGAGCTCATCCATACCGATACGCTGCCGCTGGTTATCTCCCTTAATGGTCATACTCTGAGCGAATATGTTCAGGAAGCGCCACGCTTTGCGCTGGAACGCGCGAGCGGAACGCAGGCCTCTATTCGTGGTGAAGAGACAGAGCAGATTGAACTGCTCAACATCCGCCAGGAAACGCATGAAGAGTACGTCCTGAGCCGCCCGGATGGTATTCGCGAAGCGGTGCTGATTGTCGTCTCGTTCCTGCTCTTTTTCATCTGCCTGCTGACGCCGGACGTGTTTGTTCCGTGGCTCGCGGGCGGCGCAGTACTGCTTCTGGCCGCCGGGCTGTGGGGCATATTTGCCCCGCCGGCAAAAACGTCATTACGCGAAATTCACTGCCTGCGCGGAACCCCAAAACGCTGGGGACTGTTCGGCGAAAACGATCAGGAACATATCAACAATATCTCGCTCGGGATCATCGATCTCATCTATCCGCGCCACTGGCAGCCGTGGATTGCGCAGGACCTGGGCCACAAAACGGATATTGATATCTATCTCGACCGCCACGTTGTACGCCAGGGACGTTACTTATCCCTGCACGACGAAGTAAAAAACTTCCCGCTTCAGCACTGGCTTCGCAGCGCGGTGATTGCCGGTGGCGCCGCGTTAATCTTCCTCATGCTGCTGCTTTTCGTGCCGCTGGATATGCCGATTAAATTTACCCTGTCATGGATCAAAGGGGCGCAAACCGTGGAAGCCACCAGCGTACAGCAGCTCGAAGAAGCGGGTGTACGCGTGGGGGATACGTTGCGGCTGAAAGGCACCGGGATGTGTAATATCCACTCACCGGGCGCCTGGAACACGCGCCAGAACTCGCCGTTCGCGCCGTTCGACTGCTCTCAGATCATCTGGAATGACGCCTCTCCGCTGCCGCTTCCGGAATCGGATGTGGTCAATAAGGCCACCGCGCTCACCCAGACGATTAATCGCCAGCTCCATCCAAAACCGGATGATGATTCTCGCGTCAGCCCTGCCCTGCGTTCGGCCATTCAGAAGTCCGGCATGGTGCTGCTGGATGACTTTGGCGAAATCGTCCTGAAAACAGAAGATCTCTGCTCAGCTCAGGATGACTGTATCCGGCTGAAGAACGCGCTGGTCAACCTCGGCAACAGCAAAGACTGGGACGCGCTGGTGAAACGCGCCGAAGCGGGACGCCTCGATGGTGTGAATGTGCTTTTGCGTCCGGTCAGCGCCGAGTCGCTGGATAACCTGGTGGCGACCTCTACCGCCCCCTTCGTGATGCGTGAAACCACCCGTGCCGCCCAGGCGCTTAACAGCCCGGCGCCGGGTGGTTTTGTGATTGCCAGCGATGAAGGCAGCGACCTGGTGGATCAACCCTATCCGCAGGTTTCGCTGTATGACTATCCTGCCCAGGAGCAGTGGAGCGAATTCCAGCGTCTGGCGCAGATGCTGATGCAGACGCCATTCAGCGCGGAAGGGATCGTCACTACCCTCTTTACCGATGCCAACGGCACGCGTCATATTGGCCTGCACCGTATGCCGGATAGCGCTGGCCTGTGGCGCTATGTAGGGACATCCCTGCTGCTGATTGCGATGCTGGCGTGTATTATCTGGAACGGTTATCAGGCCGTACGCCGCTATCAGCGCTCCCGCACGCGACTGGCAGAAATCCAGGCCTACTACGAAAATTGCCTAAACCCGAAACTGGTCTCCTCTTCTGAGAGCCTAATCGGATAACGTCCCTGCGCGACAAGTTGTGCTACCCTGTCGCGCACGTTTCTTCTGGCTGGAGTTCCCCCTTATGCATCTTAATATCGACTGGCAGGCGGTTGATACCGTCCTGCTTGATATGGACGGCACGCTGCTTGATCTCGCCTTTGATAACTATTTCTGGCAAAAGCTGGTTCCGGAAACGTACGGTGAACAGCAGGGGATCTCCCCGGCGGAAGCGCAGGAATTCATTCGTTCGCAATATAGCGCGGTGCAGCATACGCTAAACTGGTACTGTCTTGACTACTGGAGCGAGCGACTCGGTCTGGATATTTGCGCCATGACCACCGCCCAGGGCGCACGCGCCGTACTACGCGAAGATACGGTCCCGTTCCTGGACGCGCTGAAAGCCTGCGGTAAGCGCCGTATTTTGCTGACAAATGCGCATCCCCATAACCTGGCCGTGAAGCTGGAACATACCGGTCTTGCTTCGCACCTTGATTTATTGCTTTCCACCCACACATTTGGTTATCCGAAAGAGGATCAGCGGTTGTGGCATGCCGTGGTGGAAGAGACCGGTTTACAGCCGGAACGCACGCTGTTCATTGACGACAGCGAGCCGATTCTGGATTCTGCGGCCGCATTTGGCATTCGCTATTGTCTGGGCGTGACCAATCCTGATTCCGGCCTGGCTGAAAAAAGCTATCTGCGACATCCGGGGCTGAACGACTATCGCCGGATGATCCCCTCACTCACCGTGAAGGAGACGCCATGAAAGAAAAACCCTCTGATGGGGTAAGACTGGATAAATGGCTGTGGGCCGCCCGTTTTTACAAAACGCGCGCCCTTGCCCGAGAAATGGTTGACGGCGGAAAGGTGCATTACAACGGTCAGCGCAGCAAACCGAGCAAGCTGGTTGAACTGAATGCCACGTTAACGCTTCGCCAGGGCAACGATGAGAAAACGGTGGTGGTGAAAGCCATTACCGAACAGCGGCGGCCCGCAACCGAAGCCGTTTTGCTGTATGAAGAGACGGCCGAAAGCATAGAGAAGCGCGAGAAAACCGCGCTGGCGCGCAAAATGAACGCGCTGACGATGCCTCACCCGGACCGGCGACCGGATAAAAAAGAGCGCCGCGATCTGATGAAATTTAAACACGGTGAGAGCGAGTAACCCTCACCTGCATGAGAGATGAAAATGGCCCAACACGACCAATTACACCGCTATCTGTTTGAACAATTCGCCGTGCGCGGCGAGCTGGTCACCGTATCCGAAACCTGGAAACAGATTCTGGAAAACCACAACTACCCGCTGCCGGTAAAAACCCTGTTGGGCGAACTGCTGGTTGCCACCAGCCTGCTGACCGCCACGCTGAAGTTTGCTGGCGATATTACCGTCCAGTTGCAGGGCGATGGCCCAATGTCGCTGGCGGTGATCAACGGCAATAACCAGCAGCAGATGCGCGGCGTGGCGCGCGTTCAGGGCGATATCCCTGAAAATGCGGATCTGAAAACGCTGGTCGGTAACGGCTACCTGGTCATCACGATTTCGCCTGAAGAAGGTGAGCGCTATCAGGGCGTTGTCGGTCTCGAAGGCGATACGCCTGCCGCCTGCCTGGAAGATTACTTCATGCGTTCCGAACAGCTGCCAACCCGTCTGTTCATCCGCACCGGTGAAGTGGATGGCCAGCCTGCTGCCGGCGGTATGCTGCTTCAGGTTCTGCCTGCGCAGGATGCGCAGACCAATGATTTCGAACATCTGGCAACGCTGACGGAAACCATCAAAGCGGAAGAGCTGTTCACCCTGTCGGCGACCGACGTGCTGTGGCGTCTCTACCACGAAGAAGAAGTGACGGTTTACGATCCGCAGGCGGTGGAATTTAAGTGCACCTGCTCCCGCGAGCGTTGTGCTGGCGCCCTGAAAACGCTGCCGGATGAAGAGATCGACAGCATCATGGCGGAAGACGGTGAAATCGATATGCACTGTGACTACTGCGGTACGCACTACGTGTTCAATTCGATGGATATCGCGGAGATCCGCAATAACGCCTCTCCGGCGGATCCGCAGGTTCACTAAGCTCTGAGCCTGTTGCCCGGCGGCGCTACGCTTGCACGGGCCTACAATGAATTGTGCAATTTTTTGATATGATTGCTAATTGTAGGCCGGGTAAGCGTAGCGCCACCCGGCAAGAAAGAGCACTAACGCCGCTGCGCATTATTGTAACTGTCGTAGCTCATATCGACACGCTCCCCAAAAATATCAATATCCGCCCAGGGCTTCACGACAGATTTCACTTTCCTCTGCCTTAATGCGCGGTCAAGTTCTTCTCTGGTCAATGCCTCCGGCATTTTCCACGCGTCCCCGGCGATCCTCCAGCCCGTGTTGGTTTGTGTGTAAGCCACGATCGTGCGATCGGTAAATTGAAATAGCACGGCCTCAGGCTTGCCGTCGCCGTTAAGATCCAGCGGCATGAGTAAACAGTTACTCTGGGCGCTATCGCAGCTCTCAAAGCGATACTGATTGCTGAGCATGGCTTGCCACAATGTCTTATCAGGACGAGCCATTCCCGGTGCGAGCTGGACCTGTTTTTCCAGCATCGCGGCGGTCATCTTACCTGCTCCGCCAGCGTTCCTGGAGAGAAGACCATTTATTTCACGCTGGCGTTTTGGGTTAGAGATAAACTGCGGATCGTTTTGCAGCGTGAGCATCGCCTCCCGCCCCTTTCGTCCAGCGTTACTGAGCATATACAGGCTGACTTGATCCGCCGTTATTCTGCCGTCCTGATAGCGGGCCATATGGCTTGCAACGCTTATTCGCCACGGATCCAGCACGGGGGTATGGATCAACGCCAGGAAGATGAGGGAAAGCAGCCCGGTCGTCGGGATGACGTACGCATGGATCTTCTGCGGTTCACGGCGCTGAATCAGAACGCTGGCGCAAAAACCGACCGCCCAGACCAGCGCCACGATGGTTATCAATACCCCGTACAGACGCTCGGGTGACCAGCCGTATTGCGAAATGCGTAGCCACAGCGCCCACCCCGCCAGAACCGGGTACGCGGGTACGATAGCCACAGCAAGGCGAATCATCCCTCGCAGCGGGGCATAGTAAGGCAGCGTTTGACGCTGTGGATGCCACACTATCGTCACCAGGAATAACAGCAGCAGCGCTAAGGTGGTCAGCAAGCCCGCGGCGGATATTCTGGCTGAAATGGATTCAAAGCCGACAAAAGGCAACGCGCCAATAAAGAGCAGCGCCAGCGCCGCCATCAGGGGAAGCAGACCGGTGGCTATGAGGGTCAGCAGATTTTGCAGGGCAAGGATTAACCTTACCTGCATGCGCGTGAGCACGGCCGCACTGGCTGAAACCACGCCAATCGCCACTGAAATAAATCCGTCAGAATGAAAGAAAAGCCGATCAAAAAAGCCGATGCCGATAAGTTCGAAAAGCTCGGCCCAGAGGAAAAGCACCAGCCAGAAGAGACCATTCGAAACAAAAATAATGAGCAGCGTCAGCGCGTTATGCCAGTTTCGTTGATAAAAGTCGCTGTAGAACGAGGTAGTCGGGACGGGATCCAGACGCCGCTGAAGCCATGGCAACACGAACAGCGTCATCAGCAGCAGATGAAAACCGAAAACGAGCATCTCATCTCTGAGATTCCAGCTTTCGAGTCCTGCAACGCTCCACTTAAGCCAGCCGCCCATACCCGCGACTGCCGCGCCGATCATCCCGAGTGACAGCCACAAAAATGGCTTTCTGAATGACGTCATGGCAAGAGACAACGTGGTTGTCATTACCACGGTGGCAGGTACTACACACATCAGCCACAGCGTATCCGATGGCAATTTTGCGTACTCGATATACCACGTAATTACATAGCAAATTACGCCCTGTAGAGCCCCCGCCAGCACGACGGCTACGCGCGTTGAAGGAGATAACGTCTCACGGTTTTCCATTTCTCATCCCTTGTTCATGAAAAATCTATTGTCTCATCAAGGCAAAACTCTGGCCCCCACCTCAAACTCTGAAAATAGCTGACCCAAGAGACCTGAATCGTTTTCCCAATGTAACTCTTACGTAATTTTCTTTCATGTATGCGATTACATTCACATTCTTCTGGATAAATTCACCAGAGATTAACCTTTTAAGAACATTTTCCCCAACCAAAAAGCGATTCCTGCGATAATCTGCCCGCCCTGTGACTGGAGTCGCAGCGTTTTCCGTTAGTAAGGGTTTTGACCAGATACGTAAATCTATGAGCCCCGTCGCGGTTAACATCCCCAGAAAAACCCTACAATTTCAGGCAGTACATATTGGCTAAGGAGCAGTGATATGCGTGTTAATGGTTTAACCCCGCAAGATCTCAAGGCTTATGGTATTCACGACGTCCAGGAAGTGGTCTACAACCCCGATTACGATACGCTGTATCAGGAAGAGCTCAATCCGGCACTGGAAGGGTACGAGCGAGGTGTGTTGACGAATCTTGGTGCCATCGCCGTCGATACCGGTATTTTTACCGGCCGTTCGCCGAAAGATAAATACATCGTCCGAGATGATACCACCCGCGATACGCTGTGGTGGGCCGATAAAGGCAAAGGGAAGAACGATAACAAACCGCTCTCTCCTGAAACCTGGCAACATCTGAAAGGGCTCGTCACCCATCAGCTTTCCGGCAAGCGTCTGTTCATCGTCGATGCTTTCTGCGGCGCTAACGCCGACACCCGTCTCTCCGTTCGGTTTATCACTGAAGTGGCCTGGCAGGCGCATTTCGTGAAGAACATGTTCATTCGTCCGACCGATGAAGAACTGCAAAACTTCACCCCTGACTTTATCGTGATGAACGGCGCGAAATGCACCAACCCGCAGTGGAAAGAGCAGGGTCTGAACTCCGAAAACTTCATCGCCTTCAACCTGACCGAGCGTATCCAGCTGATCGGCGGTACCTGGTACGGCGGCGAAATGAAGAAAGGGATGTTCTCGGTCATGAACTACCTGCTGCCGCTGCGCGGTATCGCCTCCATGCACTGCTCGGCAAACGTCGGTGAAAAAGGTGACGTGGCGGTGTTCTTCGGCCTTTCCGGCACCGGTAAAACGACGCTGTCCACCGATCCAAAACGTCGTCTGATTGGCGACGACGAGCACGGCTGGGACGACGACGGTGTGTTTAACTTTGAAGGCGGCTGCTACGCGAAAACCATTCGCCTGTCTGAAGAGGCAGAGCCGGATATCTACCACGCGATTCGCCGCGATGCGCTGCTGGAAAACGTCACCGTGCGTGCCGATGGCTCTGTTGACTTCGACGATGCGTCCAAAACCGAAAACACCCGCGTGTCTTACCCGATTTACCACATCGAGAACATCGTGAAGCCGGTGTCGAAGGCGGGTCATGCCACGAAGGTGATTTTCCTGACCGCGGATGCGTTCGGCGTGCTGCCACCGGTTTCCCGCCTGACCGCCAGCCAGACTCAGTACCATTTCCTCTCCGGCTTTACCGCTAAACTGGCGGGTACCGAGCGCGGTGTGACCGAGCCAACCCCAACCTTCTCCGCCTGCTTCGGCGCGGCGTTCCTGTCGCTACACCCAACGCAGTATGCGGAAGTGCTGGTGAAACGCATGCAGGCATCCGGCGCACAGGCATACCTGGTGAACACCGGCTGGAACGGGACGGGCAAACGTATCTCCATCAAAGATACACGCGCCATCATCGACGCGATTCTGGATGGTTCATTGGATAACGCCGAGACCTTTGCGCTGCCGATGTTCAATCTGGCGATCCCAACAGAGCTGCCTGGCGTGGATACGCGTATCCTCGATCCGCGCAACACCTATGGTTCACCGGAACAGTGGCGTGAGAAGGCAGAATCGTTGGCGAAACTGTTTATCGAAAACTTCGAGAAGTATACCGACACCCCGGCGGGTGCTGCGCTGGTGAGTGCGGGACCAAGGTAAAAGCAAAAAGGCAACGAAAGTTGCCTTTTTTAATGTTTTCTCCCTCTCCCCGTGGG
>NZ_NRIQ01000033.1:0-72820 GCF_020224095.1 Enterobacter sp. CCUG 70166 | reverse complement strand
GTGGACGAGGATGTCTGCATCGGCTGTCGCTACTGCCACATGGCCTGCCCGTACGGTGCGCCGCAGTATAACGCGGCTAAAGGCCACATGACCAAGTGCGACGGCTGCCACAACCGCGTGGCGGACGGCAAAAAGCCCATCTGCGTCGAGTCCTGCCCGCTGCGCGCGCTGGACTTTGGCCCGATTGAAGAGCTGCGCAAAAAACACGGCCAGCTTGCTGCGGTCGCGCCGCTGCCGTCTGCGCACTTCACGAAGCCGAGTATTGTGATTAAACCTAACGCCAACAGCCGTCCGACGGGTGACACCACCGGCTACCTGGCAAACCCGAAGGAGGTGTGAGATGGGAAGTGGATGGCATGAATGGCCGCTGATGATCTTCACCGTTTTCGGGCAGTGCGTGGCTGGCGCATTAATCGTGATGGGCTTCGCCTGGCTGAATGAACGTGATGACAAGGCCAGAATACGCATCGTGCGCAGCCTGTTTTTTCTCTGGCTGGTAATGGGTATTGGGTTTATGGCCTCGGTACTGCATCTTGGCTCCCCGCTGCGCGCCTTCAACTCGCTTAACCGCGTGGGAGCGTCAGCGCTGAGTAATGAGATCGCGGCGGGTTCGATCTTCTTTGCCGTGGGCGGTTTCTGGTGGCTGGTGTCGGTTATCGGTAAAATGCCCCCAGCTTTAGGCAAAATCTGGCTGGTTGTCAGCCAGCTCCTGGGTGTCGTTTTTGTCTGGGCGATGACCCGGGTCTATCAGATCGATACCGTTCCGACCTGGTATACGGGCTACACCACGTTGGCCTTCTTCCTGACGATGGCTCTTACTGGCCCGATGCTGGCCGCGCTGCTTCTGCGGGTCGCAAACGTGACATACAAAGGTACCCTTGCCGCGTCTGTCAGCGTACTGGCACTCATCGCCAGCGTGGCGGTCGTCGTGTTGCAAAGCAATACGCTGGGGACGATCCAGAGTTCTATCCAGCAGGCTAACGCCCTGCTGCCGGATTATGGTTCGCTTCAGGTATGGCGCATCGCGCTGCTGGCGGCGGGTTTAGGCTGCTGGATCTGTCCGCTTATTCGTCGTCAGGAACCGAAAACGCTCGGCCTGTTTGCAGGTTTCGTGCTGGTGGCGGTGGGTGAACTGATTGGCCGTGGGCTATTTTATGGTTTGCATATGACCGCAGGGTTAGCAATTGCAGGTTAACACAGGTGCGCGGGCAACCCCCGCGCACAAGTAAGGAAAGTTGTAATGAATGACGTCTCACACCGCGAATCGTTCGCGTTCAGCGCCCGGGTACTGGGCGCGCTGTTTTATTTTGCCCCTGACAGCGAGCAGACCGCACCGCTGGTGAGTGCCCTGACCGCAGGTGACTGGATGCAGGACTGGCCGCTGGCGCAGGAAAGCCTGCAGCCCGTGGCCAGTATGTTTAAGAACCCGTCGGACGAAGCGTTGAAAGACGCCTGGCAGCGTCTGTTTATTGGCCCGTATGCCCTGCCCGCCCCCCCGTGGGGCTCCGTCTGGCTCGATCGCGAGTCCGTGCTGTTTGGCGATTCGACCCTTGCATTGCGCCAGTGGATGCGTGAAAACCATATCGCCTTTGAGATGCAGCAGAATGAGCCGGAAGATCACTTCGGAACGTTGCTGATGCTGGCGGCATGGCTTGCCGAGAACGGTCGCGACACAGAACGCGACCAGCTTATGGCCTGGCATCTGCTGCCGTGGAGCACGCGTTTCCTTAGCGTATTCGTTGAAAACGCGGCCCATCCGTTCTACACGGCGCTGGGTAAACTTGCCCAGCTGACGCTGGCAGAATGGCAGTCCACTTTGCTGATCCCGATTGCAGAAAAAACGCTGTACCGATAACAGCTCCTGGCTTGTACATCCGTTGTGTAAGCCAGGTTCGGACATTTTTGCTGCAACGCAGATCCGGAACTGCTATACTGTATATAATTACAGTGCTGGAGGTGCAAAATGGCTGTTGAAACAAAATTCGTGGTCGTAAGAAAAGGTGAAGAGAAAATGACTTTTGCCAGTAAGAAAGAGGCTGACGCTCACGACAAACTGCTCGACATGGCAGAAGCGTTCACCGACTGGCTGCTGCAAAGCGGAATGCAGATGGATGAAACGCAGGCGGAAAACCTTGGTCTGTATCTTGCCGAGCAGAAAGAGTCCGTGCAGCATATCCTGCGTACCAGCAAGCTTCCCGAGCTCAATGCTGCAACGGATAAAACAGCGCCAGAGGCGGATAGCAGCAAAAAAATCCGGGCCGTCAAAGCCGCCTGATCGTCAGAACGACTCATCACCTGTCCTGCTGCCGCGGGCCGGAAACGGCTCGCGGCTTAATAGTGCGGTAAATTATCACACAACTCTTGCAACTCGTTGATTAGTCTGGCCACATGGAAACCATCACAGACAGAATGATGAACCTGAACGGCGAAAGGCAACAAGACTTTTCCATCCTGGTTAAAGTATTTTCCAAACGTGAACATGGGCGCAAAAAAGTTCTGCATGTTAGCCACGTTGATATTAAAACTGGTAAAACTGACCCACGGAATATCCGATATGAAGAATATATTTTCCCGGTACTCTTCTTTGGGCCAGTAGGCAAGATTATCACCATAGCGAGAAACGTCTTCTGCATAAACGTTCTGAAAGTGATGAATATTCCCGTCGAAGTGACTCCATAATGATGAAAACGTCTCCGTCTCTTTATGGAAAAGGGTATAGCTGGGATGCACCTCATTCCATATTACAAGCTCATTATCCTTCATAGCCATACGGAACTCAGAATGGCGGTTAACGACTGTCGAAATAAGGGAAATAATCGAAGGATAAAATTTCCAGCCAACCTGTTTGATATGTTTCAGCAGCGCAGTGATATCCAGCTGAACCGTTTGGTTAATCGTGCATTGAGCAAAGCTCTGAAAGACTTCAAAATGTTCTTTCCTTGCCCAACTCGATAAGTCTACAGCCGTATATTCTGGCGTAATTTTTGTCATTTCTTTGCCTTAATTAAGCAGCGCTATATAAAATAGTAGCGTACCATAAACCCAGGAGCTGTATAGACCATCGAGCAGAGGCTGCCTTAAATTTTCAACGTATCAATAACCGCTCTCAGCGCCGGGGACACGTTGCGGTGCGGATAATAGAGGTAAAGCCCTTCCATCCGCAGGCTGTAGCGCTGTAAGACGCGTATAAGCGTGCCACGCTCCAGATCGTCAGCCACCAGCTCAACCGGGACATAGGCCAGCCCGAGTTCCAGCCGGGCCGCTTCAGCCTCCATGTAGCTGTCGGAAAAGGCCCATTGCCCCTCAGGCCGGTGCGTAACTCGCTTCCCGTCCTGAACAAGCTCCCATTGATAGTGGTTACCGTCTGCAAACTGGTAGGCAATGCAGGGATGAGCGTCCAGATCGGCGGGCGTCTGCGGGAAACCATAGCGCCGAAAATGCGCCGGGGCGGCAACCACAGCCATCTCCATATCGGGCGTGATGCGCACCGCAATCATTCCTTGTCCCACCTCCGGTCCCAGCCGGACGCCCGCGTCGAATCGCTCGGCAATGATATCCACGAACCGGCTCTCATTCATCAATTCCAGACGGATATCCGGGTAACGCTGTTTGAAGATAGCGAGCTTTGGCAGCAGACATTTCTCGATGGCGTGCTGGCTGGCATTAATGCGCACCGTGCCGGACGGCGTCTGACGGTAATGCGCCAGTCTGGTCAACCCGGTATCAAGCGCATCAAAGGCGGAGCCGGCGGTCTGGTAAAGCTGTTCCCCGGCGTGTGTCAGCGACAGCTTGCGCGTAGTGCGCACCAGAAGCTGAACGCCAAGCCGCTCTTCCAGCTCGCGAACCGATCGGCTGATCCCGGATTGCGCCAGCCCGAGCCGCTGTGCGGCTGCCGTGAAGCTTCCCTCCCGCACCACCTGGATAAAGAGATACAGCTCATTATAGTTTTCCCGCTTCGCCATCATGCCTCGTCAATTCATAACAAAATGATATTAATCCTAGCAGCTTCAGGCCTCTAATCATCACTATTTCTGCTAACTATAATGGCCTCATTACAACAACACACGGTACCTCTTATGAAAACATTCACCCAAAAACTGTCCGTTGCGCTGCTGTTATGCGCATCATTAAGTGGAGTGACAACAATGAGTTATGCAGAAACGCTAAATCCCAACGCCCCCGTTTCGATGGTGACAACCTGGGATAAAACCTTCGCCGAGAGCAATAAAGTCAACCACCGCAAAGTGACGTTCCAGAACCGGTACGGGATCACTCTGGTAGGCGATCTGTACATTCCCAGGAACCACGGCGACCAGAAACTGGCGGCGATAGCCGTCAGTGGGCCGTTCGGTGCGGTTAAAGAACAATCCAGCGGTCTGTACGCCCAGACTCTGGCTGAGCAGGGGTTCGTGGCCCTGGCCTTCGACCCATCCTACACGGGGGAAAGTGGCGGCCAGCCGCGTAACGTTGCCTCCCCTGACATCAACACCGAAGACTTTAGCGCCGCTGTGGATTTCCTGGGGTTACAGAAAGAGGTCGACCGTAACCGTATCGGCATTCTTGGTATCTGCGGCTGGGGCGGTATGGCGCTGAACGCGGCATCCATGGATACCCGCGTGAAGGCGGTCGCCACCAGCGTAATGTACGATATGAGCCGCGCGATGGGTCACGGCGTGGGCAACGGGAAAGATCGCTATTCAGCGGCCGATCGTCGGGCCGTGTTGCAGTATCTGAACGCGCAGCGCTGGAAAGATGCTGAAAGCGGCACTTTCGCCCATGGCGGCCACGATATTAATGTCGATGAGAATGGCAAGGTGACGGCGGCCGAGCGCATTCTGCCGGAAGCACTGCCCACCGATCCGCATCCGGTACTGAAAGAGTTCTATGATTACTACCGTATGCCGCGCGGTTTCCATGCCCGTTCCGTAAACTCCACCGGCGCATGGACTGCGACCATGCCGTTATCCTTTATGAATATGCCGCTGCTGAGCTATGCCGGGGAGATCACTATCCCAACGCTGATTGTGACCGGTGAAAACGCACACTCTCGTTATTTTGCGGAGGATGCGTTCAAGGCCGTCGGCAGCAAAGAGAAAGAGCTGGTGATTGTTCCCGGTGCAAACCATGTTGATCTCTACGATAACGTCGCAGGAAAAATCCCGTTCGCGCAGTTTGAGCAGTTCTTCAAAACCAGTCTGAAATAACACTCTAAGCCCCCGGAAATCACGGGGGCATCTCTTCTCATCGTCGTGAATGACACCTATGTCTACACTGAATCAAATCCCATCCCGCTACAGCGAGCATGCACACTGGGAAAGTATTTTTGCCCGTCAGTCTGCTCGTGGCATCTGCAATAAGGCATTATATTAACAGGGTTATTTTATTTAATTACAAAACCTCGCACTCCTCCCGTTGAAATAATAATTAAGCAATATCCTGGTCAGTCGGCGACATCGCTTTGTTAGCTTGAGAAGTCAGGCAAAGCTCAAACTGGAGGTATTCTTTGCTGATTAAATTAAAGAAAGAACGAACGCATCAGGAGGATCGTCGTCTTGCACTCTGGCTGGCGACCTCCGCGGGACTGCTGAATGCCATTGCGCTGGGCGCGTTCGGCTTTTTCCCCTCTCATATGACGGGTAATACATCGCAGTTATCCAGCGAAGTTTCCTCCACCGATCTCAGTGATATTCTTTTTTTTGGCGCCATTATTCTGTCGTTTGTCACTGGCGCCATTGTTGCGCGGATTATTGTTATCTGGGGAATTATCCATAACGTCAGGCTGATATTCAGCCAGGTTTTATTTGTTGAAGGGCTATTACTTGCCGGGGTATCCCTCTATGAAATGTATTTTCACTCCTTCGCCACGAATCAGGAGATTATTCTTTTCCTGTGCGGTTTGATGGGAATTCATAACTCCACCTCAACTCAGCTTTCCGGCGGTCGGGTGAGATCCACGCACATTACCGGTACGCTGACCGATGCCGGCATTTCGCTGGCCTCCGTTATGGTCGCCATGCTGCGCCGGGATTATTCCAAAGACACGGCCGCGCAAAAGAGCCAGCTCAAAACCCATTTAACCACCCTTTTCTCGTTTATTACCGGCGGGATTGCGGGGCTGATCCTCTTCAGAGAGTTTGGATTCCACGCGATGCTGGCACTGGGCCTGATGCTGGTGTTTATCGCCGCCTTTTCAATCGTTCGTATCTCGTGGCGCGTTCGAAAGGTACGCGCCGCGCTTAGTCGATAGGGTGATCAGCACGCCTCAAGTGACGTTGTCACTTGAGGCGTGCTTCTTTAAGACTATTCTGCCTTCCCACTGACAGCCCTTACGCCATAAGGCTTAACTCAGGTTGTCACTAATTTCATAGGGTTACTGTTTTACCCCCTTTGCTGGAACCCTTCCGTTTCGCTTGCTATAGGTGAAGTACCCCTGCCGAAACATGGCATAACAACAGGCAACCGCAACAGGTGGTTGCTATAACGCATGCGCACAGGGAGACACACCGCAATGCACCCATTACTTAAACGTTCGCTGCTTTTTGTCGGCGCGATTATCGTGGTCCTCGCTCTCCTCACCTGGGGAATTGGACTGGAGACGATTAAGGCGCGCCAGGTTGACCTGCTCTACCTCGGTCAACAGCACCTGATTCTGGTCTTTTCATCAATGTTCTTTGCCCTGCTGGTGGGCATTCCAAGCGGTATTCTGCTGAGCCGTCCAGCGGCACGGGGTATCGCCGAATACGTGATGCAAATCTTTAACGTGGGCAACACCCTGCCGCCGCTGGCCGTTCTGGCGCTGGCGATGGTGGTGATTGGCATCGGTGATAAACCGGCCATTATCGCCCTCTTTCTCGCTTCTTTGCTGCCAATTGTGCGTAACACCTATGCCGGGCTGTGCTCTGTTCCCGCGTCGTTGCTGGAAGCGGCAAACGGCATCGGCATGACCAAATGGCAGCGCCTGCATCAGGTCGAAATTCCTAACGCCTGGCCGGTGATGCTTTCCGGTATTCGCATTGCCACTGCGATTAACGTCGGTACCGCACCGCTGGCATTCCTGATTGGCGCCAGCAGCTACGGCGAGCTGATTTTCCCGGGGATCTATCTGAATGACTTCCCGATGCTGATCCTGGGCGCGGCGGCCACCGCCCTGTTCGCCCTGATTCTGGATACGCTGCTGGCGGCACTGGGTCGACTACTGAGCCCGCATCTCGCGCGATAATTATAACAAGGAGCTTCTATGAGACTGTTTTCCGGCCTGACGGCGCTGTGCGCCGCCGCGCTCTTCACCAGCCAGGCGCTCGCCGCGCCACTGATCCTGGCAACAAAGAGCTTTACCGAGCAGCACATTCTCTCGGCCATGTCCGTACAGTATCTGCAAAAGAAAGGATTTCAGGTGCAGCCGCAGACTAATATTGCGACGGTGATTTCCCGTAACGCGATGATTAACAAGCAGATTGATATGACCTGGGAGTACACCGGCACGTCGCTGATCATCTTCAACCATATCAACAAACGCATGTCGCCGCAGGAGTCATACGAGACGGTGAAACGCCTCGACGCAAAGCACGGTCTGGTGTGGCTTAAACCTGCCGATATGAACAATACCTATGCCTTTGCCATGCAGCGCAAGCGCGCCGAGGCTGAACATATCAATACCATGTCTGAGATGGTGGCAAAGATTGAGCAGATCCGTAAAACCGATCCAGATAACAACTGGCTGCTGGGCCTTGACCTGGAATTTGCCGGGCGCAGCGACGGGATGAAACCGTTGCAGGCAGCCTACAACATGGAGCTGGACCGCCCGCAGATCCGCCAGATGGATCCGGGCCTGGTCTATAACGCGGTGCGCGACGGGTTTGTCGATGCCGGGCTGATCTACACCACCGATGGGCGCGTGAAGGGCTTCGATCTTAAAGTGCTGGAAGACGATAAAGGCTTCTTCCCGAGTTACGCCGTGACGCCAGTTGTTCGAAAAGACACGCTGGAGGCTAACCCGGGGCTGGAGGAGGCGCTGAACACCCTCTCAGCCCAGCTCAACAACGACGTTATCACCGAACTGAATAAAAAGGTGGATATCGACCATCAGTCACCGCAGCAGGTCGCCCGTGATTTCCTGCGTAGCAAACAGTTGCTGTAGGAGGCGCTATGGAGACGATTCACTATATTCTCGACAACTGGGACTATCTCTTAACCCTGACGCTGCAACACCTCTGGCTGGTGGCACTCGCCGTGGGCCTGGCGATTGTTATTGGCGTGCCGCTGGGTATTTTAATTGTCCGCCATAAATGGCTGGCAACGCCGGTGCTGGGGATTGCCACCATTGTGCTCACCATCCCGTCAATTGCGCTTTTCGGCCTGATGATCCCGCTCTTTTCGCTGATCGGTCAGGGCATTGGCGCCCTGCCCGCGATTACGGCGGTGTTCCTCTATTCACTGCTGCCGATTGTGCGCAACACCCACACGGCGCTCGACAGCCTGCCACCCGGCCTGCGCGAAGCGGGACGCGGCATCGGCATGACCTTCTGGCAGCGTCTGCGCTGGGTGGAAATCCCAATGGCGCTGCCGGTGATTTTTGGCGGCATCCGCACCGCCGTGGTGATGAACATCGGCGTCATGGCGATTGCTGCCGTGATTGGCGCGGGCGGTCTGGGCCTGCTGCTGCTTAACGGTATTGGCGGGAGTGATATTCGTATGTTAATTGCGGGCGCGCTGATGATTTGTCTTTTAGCGATTGTGCTCGACTGGTTGCTGCACCGTTTGCAGGTGGTATTGACTCCGAAGGGGATTCGATAATGATAAAACTGGAAAACCTCACCAAACAATTTTCACAGAAGCACGGCCAGACGTTTAAGGCCGTCGACAACGTCAACCTGAACGTGCCTGAAGGGGAAATGTGCGTGCTGCTCGGCCCGTCCGGCTGCGGGAAAACCACTACCCTGAAGATGATTAACCGTCTCATTACGCCAAGCAGCGGGACGATCCTGATTAACGGCGAAGACACCAGCGGGATGGACACCGTGACCCTGCGCCGCAACATTGGCTACGTGATCCAACAGATTGGCCTGTTCCCGAACATGACTATCGAAGAGAACATTACCGTCGTGCCGCGCATGCTGGGCTGGGACAAAGCGCGCTGTAAATCCCGTGCCGAGGAGCTGATGGATATGGTGGCAATGGATCCACATAAATTCCTTCACCGCTATCCGCGCGAAATGTCCGGCGGTCAGCAGCAACGTATCGGCGTCATCCGCGCGCTGGCAGCGGATCCTCCGGTCCTGCTGATGGATGAACCATTCGGCGCGGTTGACCCGATTAACCGTGAGGTGATCCAGAACCAGTTCCTGGAGATGCAGCGCAAGCTGAAAAAGACCGTGATGCTGGTGAGCCACGATATTGACGAAGCGCTGAAGCTGGGCGACCGTATTGCCGTCTTCCGTCAGGGGCGTATTGTTCAGTGCGCCAGCCCGGACGAGCTGCTGGCGAAACCCGCCAATGAGTTTGTCGGCTCGTTTGTTGGTCAGGACCGGACGTTGAAACGCCTGCTGCTGGTATCCGCGGGCGACGTCACCGACCAGCAGCCAACAATTACGGTACGCGAATCGACGCCGCTGCCAGAGGCCTTCGCCACCATGGATGACAACGATATTCGCGCCATTACCGTGGTTGATGATCTCGGCAAACCGCTGGGCTTTGTGAAGCGCCGCGAAGCGCGTAATGCCAGCGGCAGCTGCGGTGATATTCTGCATCCGTTCCGCATGACAGGTAAGGCCGAGGATAACCTGCGCGTGGTGCTTTCTCGCCTGTATGAGAGCAACACCAGCTGGATGCCGATTGTGGACGAGGACGGACGCTATAACGGCGAGATATCCCAGGATTATATTGCGGAGTATTTGAGTTCCGGGCGTACGCGCCGGGCATTGAATATTCATAGCGAGAGTTAAGCATTCAGGCCGGGTACTGCCCGGCCTTTTTCCGCACGCATACCTTTTGCTAACCTCACGTTTTCCCGCCACAATATCGTATCGTCCCCGTTAATCACGACTTCATGCAACGTCTTCACGCATACCCCGACATCCGCGCGATGTTTCGCCGTCTCCTGATTGCTACCGTCACCGGCGTGCTGGCAGCGCTGGCCGTTGCGGTGTTCCGCCACAGCATGTATCTGCTGGAGTGGTTGTTTCTCAGCAACGAAAGCGGAAGCCTGGTGAACGCCGCTGTCGCGTTATCGCCCTGGCGGCGGGCGCTGACGCCTGCGCTGGGTGGTCTGGCCGCGGGAGTGCTACTGTGGGGATGGCAGCGCATGACGGCACAACGTCCCCACGCCCCGACCGATTATATGGAGGCGCTGGAGACGGGTGATGGCCAGTTTGATTACGGCGCCAGCCTGGTGAAATCCCTCGCCTCGTTGCTGGTGGTCGCCAGCGGCAGCGCCATCGGCCGGGAAGGCGCCATGATCCTGCTTGCCGCCCTCGCTGCCTCCTTTTTTGCACAACGTTGTACGCCGAAATCCGAATGGAAACTGTGGATCGCCTGCGGTGCCGCCGCCGGGATGGCCAGCGCCTATCATGCGCCGCTGGCGGGCAGCCTGTTTATCGCAGAGATCCTGTTTGGCACGCTGATGCTGGCCTCCCTCGGCCCGGTGGTGATTGCCGCTGTGGTGGCCCTGCTGACCACGCGCCTGTTAAGCCCCGGCGCGAATACACTTTATGATGTCCATCTCAGCGAGATGCTTACGGCGGTGGATTATTTCCTGATCGTTGGCGTGGGTCTGCTGGCTGGGCTGTGCGGCCCGCTTTTGATGTGGCTAATGGCTTTCAGCCATTCTCTGTTTCTGCGTCTCAAACTTTCACCGCCTTGGCAGCTGGCGCTGGGTGGTCTGATCGTCGGGCTGCTGTCGCTGCTGACGCCGAAGGTATGGGGGAATGGCTATAGCGTGGTTCAGGCGTTTTTGCAGTCGCCGCCGCTGCTGTCGGTAATTGCCGGCGTCTTTATCTGCAAGCTCCTGGCGGTGCTGGCAAGCAGCGGGTCCGGCGCACCGGGAGGCGTGTTTACGCCAACCTTGTTCGTTGGTATGGCAACGGGAATGCTGTTTGCGCAGATCTTTGCGCTGTGGTTTCCTGGCTCTGAGACGGCGATCCTGCTTGGGCTGGCGGGTATGGCGACGCTGCTCGCCGCCACAACGCATGCGCCAATTATGTCGGCCTTGATGGTATGTGAGATGACCGGGCAGTATTTTTTACTTCCCGGTTTGCTGGTTGCCTGTGTTGTGGCGTCGGTATTGTCGAGAACGCTACGCCACGACTCGATCTACGGCCAGCATACCGCCGAAAGCCGAGAGATCGATATAGTGCGCTAATTCGCGCTGCTCGGCGCGGGGCAGATAAGGCAGTTCGCCTACCAACGGGCCAGGTAGCTTTTTGCTCAGCACGTCGATGATTTCTGCGTAGTGCGCAAGGCCCGGGTTAATACGGTTCGCCACCCAACCAATCAGTGGCAGGCCGTCATTAGCGATAGCCTGCGCCGTCAGCAAGGCATGGTTGATGCACCCTTCCTGAATGCCCACGACCATAATCACCGGCAGCTGCTCCTGCACCACCCACTCGGAAAGGGGACGTAAATCGTTCATCAGGCTGCGCCAGCCACCGGTCCCTTCAACGACAACGTGGTCAACCTTTTCACTCAGATTTGCCAGGCCATCAGAGAGCAGACTGTAGTTGATAAGCCCACTGTGAGCGACGCTGCTTTCCTCTTCGCTTAACGCGATGGGATTGACGGCATCATAAGGCAGTTCCAGAGACGAGACGCTTTGCAGAACCAGGGCGTCCTTATTGCGCAGCCCTTCTGGCGTCTCTTTACTGCCTTTTGCTACCGGCTTGTATCCTGCAACGCGTTTACCGCTTGCCGCCAGGGCCTGAAGTAACGCGCGGGATACGACGGTCTTCCCGACAGACGTATCCGTACCAGTAATAAAGAAACGCTTAAGCATGACTCATTCCACCTCTTGGGTATGCTTCAAAAAATATAAACCAGGTAAATAATTCAGTGGGGAAAGTCTACGGGAAGCGTGCGCTACCCGGCTTGAGATAGCGCAATTTTTCGTACATCTATGGAAAAGAGTTAGCCCTGAAGCAAACGAATCAGTAACGAGCCGTTGTACATCGCATCTTTTACCAGCGCGGCGCCAGCCATCGTACCCTGGTTGGAAAATTGCGTACTTTCCACCACGATGTTTTTACTGTACGCGGGAAGCGCCTGCTGGTTGATGCAGGCGGAAATCGCCGGGAAGAGGATATCCGCCGCCTGGCTGAGCGGGGAGCCGATCAGTATTTTTTGCGGGTTAAACAGGTTCACCATAATGGCCAGAATGCGTCCGACATTATTGCCCACGCCGGTAATGATGTCCTTCGCCAGCAGATCGCCCTGCCTTGCCGCAGTGCACAATGCCTCGACGCTCAACGGTTGACCGTGCAGCGTGGAGCTCATTGACTGGCTGAGCCGCACCTGCGCCAGCTCCAGCACGCTTTCGACGCTGGCAATCGTCTCCAGACAACCATGATTACCGCAGTAGCAGCGTTTTCCGTACGGATCGACCTGCGTATGGCCAATCTCCACCAGGCTACTGCTGCCAGCATGCAACAGACGCCCGTCGGTGATCACACCTGCGCCAACGTTATGATCAATCACCACCTGAATCACGTCGCGCGCGCCCCGGGAAGCGCCAAACAACGCCTCCGCCATCGTCCAGGCGCTGATATCATGCTGAATGTAGACCGGCACACCGGTGTGGTTTTCCAGCACGTCGCCCAGCGGCATCTCTTTGACGTTTTCATAAAACGGCATGCGGTGCACAATGCCATTTTCGGTATCAATAATTCCCGGCAGGGTGATCGCAATCGCCGTTAAACGTTCAAGGCGCTGCTGGTGACGAATAAAGAACTGGTCGATATGGGTCAGAATGGCATCGAGGAGTGGTTGCTCTGCATCGAGCGGGAGTTCCAGCCGGTCTTCCACCACCAGCTTGCTGCTGAGGTCGCGCAGCGCGAGGAAGATTTCCCCGCGGCTAATTCGCAGCGACAGGTAGTGCCAGGCTTCCGTTTCCACCACCAGCCCTACCGCCGGACGGCCACGGCTGCCCGGCTCCTGAATTTCTGTCTCCTGAACCAGATGGGCTTCCAGCATTTCGCGGACAATCTTGGTAATACTGGCGGGTGCCAGTTGTGCCAGGCGCGAAAGATCGATACGCGAAACCGGACCCAGCTGATCAATCAGGCGATAAACGGCGCCCGCGTTGGTCTGCTTGATCTGATCGATATGCCCTGGCTGACTATCAGCAACCACCTCGTACTCCCTTATTTTCGAGCTTCGAAATAAACTGAGGGCTATGGTGAAGCACTTCAATGGCTGACGTCAAATTTTTACTTAGCCATGTGATTTACTGCACATTTTCGCCCGCTTTTCCCTATAAATAACGCCCGTGAGAAGCGGTAATTAATTGTTCTTTGAAACGCTGTGCCGCATGGCTCTGTTCATGATGTTTAGACCACACCAGCCACATCTCCGAGACCGCATCCTGCTCGGCAATATTCACCCAGCGCATTTCCGGCAGTTGTACCCGTTTAAACGAGGCCGGAAGAATCGACACGCCAAGTCCTGCGGCAACGAGACCAATGATCGTCATGGCTTCCCCCACTTCCTGCGCGATAGTCGGGACAAGGCCATATCGCCGCATCAGACCAAGAATATCGTCATACAATCCGGTACCCACCTGTGGGTCAAAAAAGACAAAGGGTTCTTTCGCCAGTTCAGCCAGCGTGACGCTATGCTGCGCGGCGAGCGGGTGATCCCGGGGGATCATCGCCATCAGCGGTTCGCGGAGGATCACCTGCCACGCCAGGGTATCAGGCAACTGCGTGTTACGCATTAGCCCCAGGTCGAGCGATCCTTCATTAAGCGGCGATATTTGCTCCCGGGTATTTATTTCGCGCGTCTGAATATGCACATCCGGAAAGTTACTGCGAAACGAGGATAGCGTTTGTGAAACAGCGCTGATGAAGGGGGCCGACGAGGTAAACCCGATGCGTAGCTCCCCCGTTTCCCCGAGATGAAGCCGTTCAGCTCTGGCGGCAGCGTCCACCACCATACTCAGGATCTGTCGGCTATCGGCGAGAAACTGTTTTCCCGCCGCCGTCAGGCTCACGCTGCGGTTGGTTCGCGCCAGCAAACGCGCCCCAACCTGCTGCTCAAGGATCTGGATCTGTTGGCTCAGCGGTGGCTGGGAGATATTCAGCCTTGCCGCAGCACGACCAAAATGGAGCTCTTCAGCGACGGCGACAAAATAGCGCAGATGGCGCAGCTCGATATTCATATTTTTAAAGTATCATTTAAGATTATTAATATATTAGACAGAATATTTACATTTTCCTACCCTAATCTTGTGGTCATACCCGTCACCAGAAACCACGGGGAAGTTTAAGCAAGGATTATGTGTGAGCCGTACAACGACCGTTGATATCGCGCCGGCCAGCGACATTGATGATTTACCCGCAGTACCGCAGCCGGTTCAGTTTATAAAACGTGGTACCCCCCAGTTTATGCGCGTCACGCTGGCGCTCTTTTCAGCGGGTCTCGCCACTTTCGCCCTGCTCTACTGCGTTCAGCCGATCCTGCCGGTCCTGTCGCATGAATTTGGCGTGTCGCCAGCCAGCAGCAGTATTTCGCTCTCCATTTCAACCGGGATGCTGGCGATCGGTCTGCTGTTCACCGGGCCACTTTCAGATGCCATCGGGCGTAAGCAGGTCATGGTAACGGCGTTAATGCTGGCCTCCGTGTGTACCTTGCTGTCCACCATGATGACCAGCTGGCACGGCATTCTGGTCATGCGCGCGCTGATTGGGTTATCCCTCAGCGGCGTGGCGGCGGTCGGGATGACCTATCTCAGCGAGGAGATCCACCCGAGTTTCGTGGCCTTCTCCATGGGGCTGTACATTAGCGGGAACTCTATCGGCGGGATGAGCGGACGCCTGCTCAGCGGTGTGTTTACCGATTTCTTTAACTGGCGCATTGCGCTGGCCGTAATCGGCTGCTTCGCCCTCGCTTCGGCGCTAATGTTCTGGAAAATCCTGCCGGAATCGCGCCATTTCCGCCCGACTTCTCTGCGTCCGAAAACGTTGTTTATCAACTTTCGCCTGCACTGGCGCGACAAAGGTTTGCCGCGACTGTTTCTGATGGGATTCCTGCTGATGGGGTCATTAGTCACGCTGTTTAACTATATTGGCTACCGGCTGATGCTCTCGCCGTGGCATCTTAGCCAGGCATTGGTGGGTTTGCTCTCTGTGGCGTATCTCACCGGAACATGGAGTTCGCCAAAAGCGGGCGCCATGACCGCGCGCTTCGGCCGTGGTCCGGTGATGCTGGTGTCCACAGCCGTGATGCTGTTCGGGCTGCTGATGACGCTTGTCTCTTCCCTGTGGCTGATTTTTGCCGGAATGCTGCTCTTCTCTGCGGGATTCTTTGCCGCGCATTCTGTTGCCAGCAGCTGGATTGGCCCACGCGCGCGCCGCGCTAAAGGTCAGGCTTCGTCTCTGTATCTGTTCAGTTACTATCTCGGTTCCAGCATTGCCGGGACTCTCGGCGGGGTGTTCTGGCATAACTACGGCTGGAACGGCGTGGGCGGATTTATCGCGCTGATGCTGTGCGCGGCACTGCTGGTGGGCGCGAGCCTGCATAAACGACTGCATTAACATTCAGCCCTCTTCGTGTTTAAATCGAGCCGATGCTAATTTTTGTCATCGGCTGATTCAGACACGAGGACTTCATGAAAAACAATAACTATCAACAACTCACCCGCACCTTCCAGCGTCTCTCCCGCTTCTCTCACCTCTCCTCCATCGCCAGCTGGGACATGTTTACTATGATGCCGCCCGGCGGCAGCGCCGCGCGCGGTGAAGCGCTGGCGGAGATGAGCGTCCTGCAACATCAGATCCTGACCGATAAAAAAGTGGGTGAATGGCTGGCGGCGGCGGCAGAAGAAGATCTGAACGACGTTGAGCAGGCCAACCTGCGTGAAATGACGCGCCACTACCAGCAGGCCACTTTACTGCCGGAATCGCTGGTGGAGGCCAAATCGCTGGCGGGCAGCAGGTGTGAACACGCCTGGCGTACTCAGCGTCCGGCCAACGACTGGCAGGGCTTTTCAGCCAACCTGAAAGAGGTGGTGAAACTCAGTCGTGAAGAAGCCCGCCTGCGCGCTGAGGCTAAAGGCTGCACGCCTTACGACGCGCTGCTGGATATCTTTGAACCCGACATGACAAGCGCTCGCCTGGATGTGCTGTTCGGCGATCTGAAGTCCTGGCTGCCGGAGCTGCTGGCAAAGGTTGTGGAAAAACAGGCTCAACGATCGTTCGTTCCGCCACAGGGTCCCTTCCCCACCGCCACCCAGCGCGAGCTGGGCCTGGAAGCGATGAAAATGCTTGGCTTCGATTTTAACGGCGGTCGTCTGGACGTTAGCGCCCACCCGTTCTGCGGCGGCGTTCCGGAAGATGTGCGTATCACCACGCGTTACGATGAAGATGAACTGCTCAGCGCGCTTTTCGGCGTGATCCACGAAACCGGACATGCCCGCTACGAGCAAAACCTTCCGCGAGCGTGGGCCGGCCAGCCCGTTGCGCTGGCGCGCTCTACGGCGATCCATGAATCCCAGAGCTTGTTCTTTGAAATGCAGCTTGGCCGCAGCGACGCTTTCCTGAAGCATCTGCTTCCGGCGGTCCATGCCCGTTTCGGCAGCCAGGCGGCATTCGGTGAAGAGAATTTTATTGCCTGGAACCAGCGCGTGAAGCCGGGCTACATCCGCGTTGACGCGGATGAAGTGAGCTATCCGGCGCATGTGGTGCTGCGCTATGAGATCGAGCGCGCGCTAATCAATGGCGAAATTGAAGTCGATGATATTCCCGCGTTATGGGATGAGAAAATGCAGGCCTGGCTTGGGTTATCCACCAAAGATAACTACCGCAACGGCTGTATGCAGGATATCCACTGGACCGACGGCGGTTTTGGCTACTTCCCGTCTTACACGCTGGGGGCAATGTATGCGGCACAGCTGTTTCATGCCGCCAAAACTGCGCTGCCCGGGTTGCAGGCATCCATCGCCGGAGGCGATTTCTCGGCGCTGTTTGACTGGCTGCGTCAGAATATCTGGCAGCACGGCAGCCGTTTCAGCACATCGCAGCTCATCACCCAGGCCACAGGTGAAGATCTGAATATCCGCTACTTCCGCGAACACCTGACGTCCCGCTACCTGTAAACGAACGCGCCGGGGGCCACCCCGGCGTTGTACATATGGTTACAAGCCGATACCAATCACTCACGGAAACCCCGAATTTACAGGGATATAGTTATTTCAACGGCCCCGCAGTGGGGTTAAATGAAAAACCAAATTCGAGGGTATGAAAATGAAAAAAGTATTAGCTCTGGTTGTTGCCGCTGCTATGGGTCTTTCTTCCGCTGCATTCGCGGCTGAAACTACCGCCACCGCAGCGCCTGCTGCATCCACCGCTGCTCCGGCCAAAACGGTTCACCATAAAAAACATCACAAAGCGGCTAAACCAGCGGCAGCACAGAAAGCGCAGGCCGCGAAAAAGCACCACAAAAAAGCGGCAAAACCTGCGGTAGAGCAGAAAGCCCAGGCGGCTAAAAAGCATCACAAAAAAGCGGCAAAACACGAAGCGGCTAAACCTGCTGCACAGCCAGCAGCGTAAGAGTACAAGCTTAACCGTGCCCTTCGGGGCACGTTGGTAAACCGGCGCTGAACGGGATTGCGGTCAGCGCCGTTTTTTTATCCGGAGGGCGTATGCTGCGGCGCTATCGGTTTGAGTTCATTCTTATCCTGCTAATTTTATGCGCGCTCATCGCCAGCCACTTTTATCTTTCCTGAATGTAGCACGCTGATTTTACTCCCACTTTCTCGCCGTCGCGTCTATAGTATTTTCATAGGGTTCACTTTTAATAATCATAATTACCCCCACCAGAGTGTGATATGCGTAAATCTGTTGTGTTGTTACTGGGAACGTTTAGCCTTTTTGCAGGCTTTTCACATGCGGATGAGGGCGACGATGACGCCATCAGCGCCAAAGAGGTAAAGACGCTGTTTTTTGGTCATGACGATCGTACGCGTGTCACCGATCCTACCGAAGCGCCCTGGGATGCCATCGGGCAACTGGAAACCGCCAGCGGCAATCTATGTACCGCAACTCTCATAACGCCACACCTTGCGCTGACGGCGGGTCATTGCCTGTTAATGCCGCCCGAAGGCAAACCGGATAAAGCGATCGCCCTGCGCTTTGTCTCGCAGAAAGGGATTTGGCGCTACGAAATTCACGGTATTGAGGGGCGGGTGGATCCGTCGCTCGGGAAACGCCTGAAACCGGATGGCGATGGATGGATTGTGCCGCCCGGGGCGGCATCCTGGGATTTCGGGCTGATCGTTTTACGTTATCCGCCGTCCGGGATCGCTCCGCTACCGCTCTTTGATGGTGACAAAGACGCGCTCACCGCCGCCCTGAAAGCCGCCGATCGAAAAGTGACGCAGTCAGGCTACCCTGTTGATCACCTCGATTCGCTGTACACCCATACGGACTGCGTGGTGACGGGCTGGGCGCAAAACAGCGTGCTTTCGCATCAGTGCGATACGCTACCGGGTGATAGCGGATCGCCCCTGATGTTAAAAACCGTTAACGGCTGGCAACTGATTGGCGTTCAGAGTTCTGCTCCGGCAGCGAAAGACCGCTGGCGCGCCGATAACCGAGCGTTAGCGGTGACCGGTTTTCGCGACCGGCTGGAAGCCCTGGCGCAGCAGTAGGTCACTCAGGCCAGTTTAATCATGATCATGCCAGCGAGCAGTAATACCAGCCCTATCCAGCCTTTATGGTTTAAACGCTGCCCGAACATAATCCAGCCTGCCGCCAGGGTGGCGGCAATACCGAAGCCGCCCCACAGCGCGTAGGCCACGGAAAGATCGATGCCTTTCACTGCCTGTGACAGAGCGCTAAACGCCCCAAGAACCGCGGCAATCGATAACAGGCCGTAGGCTTTGCGACGAAAGCCGTCGGAGAACTTCAAAAAGACGTTCGCAATAATTTCCAGAACGATGGCGAAAGCCAGCCAGGCCGCGTGGATCCATTCAAACTGCTGCATGGGTCTGCTCCTTCTGCTGTTTGGCTGGTTTGCGCGTACCCGATTTAATCAGCACGATACCTGCGACCAGGGTCGTCAGCCCGGCAATTTTCATTGTCGTCAGGGTTTCATCAAATATCATGACGCTGAACAGCGTGATCAATAAAATACCAACACCTTCCCACAAAGCGTATGCCACGCCCAGCGCGATTTTTTTAACCGCAAAAGAGAGGAAAATATAGGAAAGCGTAATCATGACCAGCATCAAAATAAATCCGGTGCTGCCGTCACTCACGCTCGCCCATTTCATCGACAAGGTGCCGGTAATTTCAGCAACGATAGCCAGAGCTAATAAAATCCAGTAAAACATGTTTTTTCTCCTGCTTGAGAATATAATCCATCGAGGCTCGCTGCGAACAGCAAACCAAAAAAGTGGGAATTAAATCAGTTAGCTAAGCGCATAGCGCCAGCTCAGGCAGAAGACGTGACTATAGCGCGGAACGCCAGTGTTGTTCACCGGAAAGCGTGCAGAGGGAGGTAGAAAACAGAGCAGAGTTGTTTGAAAAATACGTCCTGAACAAATTGTCCATAAAATTACAATTATCCGCGGTGTTGCTTCTCGTCTTTGCGGATGAAAATTGTCCTCAGTAGTTGAACACGCCTGATTTGTATCATAAGCCAGGAATTTACTCAAAGCCTTTTCATTTCTTTACCCAGTCTGTTTGATTTTGGTTAGTTTTTTTAATCCGCTTTCCCCTCTATTATAAATAAAAAACTGTTCAGGAACGTCCATGGCCAAACCCATTATCACCCTCAACGGGCTTAAGATCGTCATCATGCTGGGCATGCTGGTGATCATTCTGACCGGCGTTCGTTTTGCGGCCGATATCATCGTGCCCTTTATCCTGGCGCTTTTTATCGCGGTGATCCTCAATCCACTGGTGCAGCGAATGGTGCGGCTGCGCATCCCGCGTGTGCTGGCGATAAGCCTGCTTATCAGTATTATTATCGTTGCGATGGTGCTGTTAGTCGCCTATCTGGGAACCTCCCTGAACGAGCTGGCGCGGACGCTGCCGACATACCGCTCTTCCCTGGCGACCCCGCTGCTGCAAATTGAACCCTGGCTGCAACGCGCGGGTATCGAAGTCTCGGTTGAGGAACTGCTTAAATACATCGATCCGAATGCCGCCATGACGATTGTCACCAGCCTGCTGGCACAGCTCTCCAACGCCATGACCTCGATTTTCCTGCTGTTCCTGACGGTTGTGTTTATGCTGCTGGAAGTTCCACAGCTGCCTGCAAAACTCCAGCACATCATGGTGCGTCCGGTTGAGGGAATGGGTGCCATTCAGCGCGCGCTCGACAGCGTTTCACGCTATCTGGTGCTGAAAACGGCCATCAGCCTGGTGACGGGATTAGTGGTCTGGGGGATGCTCGCCGCGCTGGATGTGCGTTTTGCCTTCGTCTGGGGGCTGCTGGCCTTTGCGCTCAACTATATTCCTAACATTGGCTCCGTGCTGGCGGCGATCCCCCCTATCCTTCAGGTGCTGGTTTTCAGCGGTTTGTATGATGCCCTGATTCTGCTGGCAGGCTATCTGGTGATTAACCTTGTCTTCGGGAACATTCTCGAACCACGGATAATGGGACGCGGGCTGGGGCTTTCAACTCTTGTTGTGTTCCTGTCCCTGATTTTCTGGGGCTGGCTGCTCGGGCCTGTCGGCATGCTGCTCTCCGTTCCGCTGACAATTATTGTCAAAATTGGCCTGGAGCAGACCGCCGGTGGACAAAGTATCGCTGTACTGCTGAGCGACATGAGTCATAAGGCCGATTAATTGTCCATCGACAGCATAGGCTTGCCCGTTCTTCCCGCTTCGCGGTAGTTGCCCACTGCCCGCTGCCATTCCGACAGCGGGTAGAGGGTAGCATCGCTGCACTGGCTGGCGCGCAGTTTAGGCCAGATGCGCCGAAACTCCGCCTGCCACGCCTCAGCGCTCAGCGCGTCCAGATAGTTACGAATGTGAAACCACACCACGCGCGGCAACGGCCGCTGCTGCCGGAAGGTCTGCCCGGAGAGTAGCCCGTAGCAGACAAAGGTACCGGTTTCGGGCATCACGCTCAGGATCGCCTCCGCCAGGCTGCCGCCCGTGGCGTCGTACACCACCTCCGCTTGCGCGGCGGCAGCGTTGACGGCGGCCGTATCATCTTGCGCAATCGGGACGATCCCCATTTCAGCCAGACGTTGAGCGTGCACGGGCGAGCGATGGATCCCGTAAACCGCCTCTGCACCCGCCTGGCGTGCCCATTGCCCGAGCAGAACGGCGCAGTCAGAACCGGCAGCGGTGAGCAGCACCGTTTTCCCGATCGGAGGATAGCGGTCCAGCATCATCTGAGCGGCAAGCGGGTTGATATACGCCCGCGCGGCAAGAAGCGAGTCGACGTCGTCCGGGACGGGAACCGCATACGCCACCGGGCAGTCGACATAGCGCTGCCAGGTACCCTGCCCCCGTAACGGCAGAACCCGCTTGCCCAGCAGCGCCGGGTAAGCGGCGGGCGTTTCGGTCACTATTCCGACCCCTTCATAACCGGCTATTGCGGGCAGCGGCGTGCGATGGCGATATGCCCCGGTGATGGGGATGAGATCGGAGGCGTTCACCGGAGAAAAAAGCATGCGCACACGTATCTCTCCCGGCTGTCGCGGTGACAATGGTGTGGTTTCCGCTTGCAGTACCGATTCAGGCTCACCAAACCGGCGATACCAGAGGGCCAGATTACGCATTGCGATCGCGCCATCCCATTTCCGGTGCGACATGTTTCAGGATGGACTCGATCACATGTGCGTTGTATTCCACGCCCAGCTGATTCGGCACGGTAAGCAACAGCGTATCCGCTTCCGCGATCGCTTCATCCTTTTTCAACTGTTCAATCAGCTTGTCTGGCTCTGCGGCATAGCTGCGTCCGAAAATGGCCCGCGTTTTCTCATCCAGATAGCCAACGCTGTCGCTCTCATTGCGGCTTGAACCGAAATACATCCGGTCGCGATCGTCCATCAGGGCAAAAATACTGCGGCTGACCGAAACGCGTGGCTGACGGGTATGCCCTGCCTCGGCCCAGGTCTGTCGGTAGGCACGGATCTGTTTTGCCTGCTGAATATGGAACGGCTCGCCGGTTTCATCATCTTTCAGCGTTGAGCTTTGCAGGTTCATCCCCAGTTTTGCCGCCCATACTGCCGTTGCATTGGAGCCAGCCCCCCACCAGATACGATCGCGTAAGCCCTCTGAATGCGGCTCCAGACGCAACAATCCCGGCGGGTTTGGGAACATCGGCTGTGGGTTAGGCTTCGCAAACCCTTCACCGCGTAATACATCAAGCAGTACCTCAGTGTGACGGCGCGCCATATCAGATTCGTTTTCCCCGTCCTGCGGCACGTAACCAAAATAACGCCAACCATCAATCACCTGCTCCGGGGAGCCCCGGCTGATACCAAGCTGTAATCGCCCGCCGGAGATGAGATCTGCCGCGCCAGCATCTTCCGCCATATACAGCGGATTCTCGTACCGCATGTCGATCACGCCCGTACCGATTTCGATGCGTTTGGTTTTCGCGCCTATCGCAGCCAGCAAGGGGAATGGCGAACTGAGCTGGCGGGCAAAGTGGTGCACGCGGAAATAAGCCCCGTCCGCGCCCAGCTCTTCAGCGGCGACAGCCAGATCGATGGACTGTAGCAGCGTGTCAGCTGCGGTTTGCGTGCCGGACTGGGAAGACGGCGTCCAGTGACCAAACGACAAAAATCCGATCTTTTTCATAGTGGAGTATCCTGATAAAGCATTGCGTTATCCCTACTCTACGCATTAACCGATGAGAATAAATGGTGATTATTTAACGGAATGCTTCAAATAAACTGACAGAAATACGCAAATCGCACGCTGCCTTCCCGCAGAGGAGGCATTCTCCTGGCATCTCAAAATGGGATATAGTGTGAACTATTCTCTTTTTTAACAGGTAACATCAGCAATGGCTCTGATCCCCAAAAACTACGCACGGCTGGAAAGCGGCTACCGTGAAAAAGCGCTAAAAATTTACCCGTGGGTCTGTGGACGCTGCTCGCGGGAGTTTGTGTATTCGAATCTTCGTGAACTCACGGTCCACCATATCGACCACGATCACACCAATAATCCGGAAGATGGCAGTAACTGGGAGTTGTTGTGCCTGTTTTGCCATGACCACGAACACTCAAAGTACACCGAAGCGGATCAGTATGGCACCACCGTTGTCGCAGGTGAGGATGCGCAAAAAGACGTGGGTGTCGCCACGTTTAACCCCTTTGCCGATCTCAAGGCGATGATGAACAAGAAGAAGTAATATCGGCGGCTTTACTGCCCATACCTGCCGTATGGGCAGTCAGAAAGATAAAGGTAATGTATTCCAGTCACAGATTGAACAAGGAGACGGCCTTAATATCGGCTTCAGGATTCACGCGTTTTACAGCCTCTAAAAACGCAGCAAAGTTTTGATTAAACACCGTCAGATTATTATAAAATTGCACCTGTTTTTCACGGGTTCCCTCAAGATAGCTCACAGACCAGATCCGCCTGTTATTTACCACTGTCGAGCCCGGCTTAATTTTTACGATAGCCGCCAGCTCAATTTTACGGGTGACGCTATTTATGACCTCGTATAAATACTGCTCATCATAAAAGTAGGTTTTACCTGACGATCCGCCAAACCAGGAAGGATGGGTAGAGATTTTTTTCATTCCCCGGCTGTCGGCAACGATGCGCTTTGGATGCCGAATACGCCTGATGAAAAAGCGCATCAGCATAATCAGTGCCGTGAAAGACAGCACCACGAAAATAAAATTAATGCTCTCCCGCATATTTCGTTACCTGCCACGCATAACTCAAAGTGGCGAAGTATAGCGTAGCCCTGTAGCTCAGGGAACGTATGCGATGCAATCGCAGATGGAACGGGAAATGCTCTTATCTCGCCACGCAATATGATGTGCGGATCTCCTCAGGGTTAAGCGTTATTAACAATTGCTGCTAAGTTGTAAGTTTCTCCTTGCCGGACCGGGCAAATCGGTTATCGTGCCAGGCAACTTTCGCAGCAATAAAAAACAGTGGGATGCGCTATGGCGATTTTTGATGGTCACAATGACCTGTTGCTTAATTTATGGCTTCATCATCGCCAGGATCCGGTAACGGCCTTCTTTTCCGGCATTGAGAACGGACACCTCGATTATCCGCGCATGCAGCAAGGCGGATTTTCCGGCGGGCTGTTCGCGCTGTTCGTGCCGCCGCAGGAGTATATCGCCCGCATGGCGCCGAACTACGCCAGCGAGCCGTGGCAACCGATCGACATTCTCTGGCAACAGTTGACGATCCTCAAGCAGCTTGTCGCACACTCCGATGGACGGGCGCGATTGTGCCTGAGCGCGGCAGATATCGAACGCTGCCGTCAGGATAAGGTGCTGGCGATGGTGGCGCATATTGAGGGTGCGGGCGGTTTTGACGGCGAGGGTGGCGATCTACAGGCTTTCTATGCCGCTGGCGTGCGCAGCATTGGGCCTTTCTGGAACATTGCTAACCGTTTTGGCACCGGCGTTAACGGGGCGTTTCCCGGCAGCCCGGACAGCGGCCCAGGGCTTACCGCAGAGGGTATCGCCCTCATTAAGCACGCTAACGCCCTGAACATGCTGATTGACGTTTCTCATATGAATGAAAAGGCGTTCTGGGATACTGCTCGTCATTCCTCTTCACCGCTTGTCGCCACCCATTCCAACGCCCATACGCTGTGCCCGCAACCGCGTAATCTGACCGATCGGCAACTGCTGGCTATCCGCGACAGCGGCGGCGTGGCAGGGGTCAATTTCGGCAACGCCTTTCTGCGCGCCGACGGTAAACGCGATAGCGATACCCCGCTGAGCACAATCGTTCGCCATATCGACTATCTTATTAACATCATGGGCGAAGATCATGTTGCGCTGGGCTCCGATTTTGACGGCATCACGTTACCTGATGATTTGCATGATGTGAGTGGTTTACCGCGGCTAATCAGCGCGTTGCGTGACAGCGGCTATGATCAATTTGTGCTGAATAAGCTGCTGTGGGGCAACTGGCAAAAGGTATTGCAAAATGTTTGGCAACAATAGGTTACGTTGTAAACATTACGTTAATTCCTTACATCTTTCGGGTTGAGCTTTGCCCCACTGTGACGCATTATTTGATGACCATCACAAAACTGGCACAAACAATGGTGTTGGTGCTGCATTTTTAAAGAGGAAAAAACGATGTGGAAGAAACCTGCTTTTATTGATTTACGTCTTGGCCTGGAAGTGACGCTGTACATTTCCAACCGCTAATCGCTCAGCCCGCCATCCGTGCGGGCATTTCTGTTTTACTACCTGGCCTATCTTCATGTTTATTAAAGTCCTCGGTTCCGCCGCCGGCGGCGGTTTCCCTCAGTGGAACTGTAATTGCGCCAACTGTCAGGGTTTGCGCAACGGTACCCTTCAGGCGACCCCCCGCACCCAGTCGTCGATCATCGTCAGCGATAACGGCGAAGAGTGGATACTGTGTAACGCCTCGCCCGATATCAGCCAGCAGATTGCCCATACGCCAGAACTGAATAAGAAAGAGGTTCTGCGCGGCACGCATATTGGCGGCATTATTCTCACCGACAGCCAGATTGACCACACCACCGGGCTGCTCAGCCTGCGCGAGGGGTGTCCGCATCAGGTATGGTGTACGCCGGAGGTGCATGAAGATCTTTCCAGCGGATTCCCGATTTTTACCATGCTCCGGCACTGGAACGGCGGCCTGATTCATCATCCGATCGCACCGCTCACCGCCTTTAGCGTGGAAGCCTGCCCTGATTTGCAGTTTACCGCTGTCCCCATCGCCAGTAACGCACCGCCCTATTCGCCGTGGCGCGACCGCCCGCTACCGGGGCATAACGTGGCGCTGTTTATCGAAAACCGCCGCAACGGTCAGACGCTGTTCTACGCGCCGGGTCTCGGTGAACCCGATGACGACATCCTGCCGTGGCTTAAAAAAGCGGACTGTCTGCTGATTGACGGCACCGTCTGGCAGGACGATGAACTGCAGGCCGCTGGCGTCGGGCGCAATACCGGCCGCGATATGGGCCATCTGGCGCTCGGCGATGAACACGGCATGATGGCGCTGCTGGCCTCGCTGCCGGCAAAGCGCAAGATTCTGATTCACATTAATAACACTAACCCGATCCTTAACGAGCAGTCGCCGCAGCGTCACGCCCTCACGCAGCAGGGAATTGAAGTGAGCTGGGACGGGATGACCATCACGCTTCAGGACTAACTATGCACATTCGTGAAACGCTCTCGCCGCAAGAGTTTGAACACGCCCTCCGGGCGAAAGGCGCCTACTATCATATTCACCATCCGTACCATATCGCGATGCATAACGGCGAGGCCAGCCGCGAGCAGATCCAGGGCTGGGTGGCGAACCGGTTTTACTACCAGACGACGATCCCGCTGAAAGACGCGGCCATTATGGCGAACTGCCCGGATCCGCACACGCGTCGCAAATGGGTGCAGCGGATCCTCGATCACGACGGCAGCAACGGTCATGACGGCGGGATCGAAGCCTGGCTACAGCTGGGCGAAGCCGTAGGGCTTAGCCGCGACGACTTAATCAGCGAACGCCACGTGCTGCCCGGCGTTCGTTTTGCCGTGGACGCTTACGTTAACTTCGCCCGCCGCGCCAACTGGCAGGAGGCGGCATGCAGTTCGCTCACCGAACTGTTTGCCCCGCAAATTCATCAGTCGCGTCTCGACAGCTGGCCGCAGCACTATCCGTGGATCAAAGAGGAAGGCTATTTTTATTTTCGTAGCCGCCTCAGCCAGGCCAGCCGCGACGTTGAACACGGTCTGGAGCTGGCGAAGAGTTACTGCGATAGCGCAGAAAAGCAGAATCGGATGCTGGAGATCCTTCAGTTCAAACTCGATATCCTGTGGTCGATGCTCGACGCGATGACCATGGCCTACGCGCTACAGCGTCCGCCTTATCACACGGTCACCGACAAAGCGGCCTGGCACACAACCCGACTGGTATAAGCATGCAAAAAAACTCCATCGTCGCCTTTCGTCGCGGCTATCGCCTGCAATGGGAAGCCGCTCAGGACAGCCATGTCATCCTTTATCCTGAAGGCATGGCTAAACTCAATGAGACCGCCGCCGCAATCCTCGAACTGGTCGATGGCCAACGCGACGCGGCGGCCATCATTGCCATACTCAACGAACGGTTCCCGGAAGCCGGCGGCGTGGATGACGACGTCGTAGAATTCCTGCAAATCGCTTATCAACAGAAGTGGATTATTTTCCGTGAGCCAGAATAAACCCGCCGTCAATCCACCGCTGTGGCTGCTGGCGGAGCTGACCTATCGCTGTCCGCTACAGTGTCCTTACTGCTCTAACCCGCTGGACTTTGCCCGGCAGGATCAGGAGCTGACCACTGAACAGTGGATTGAGGTTTTCCGCCAGGCGCGGGCGATGGGCAGCGTGCAGATAGGTTTTTCCGGCGGCGAACCGTTGACGCGTAAAGATCTGCCGGAGCTGATCCGCGCCGCCCGCGATCTCGGTTTTTATACCAACCTGATCACCTCGGGAATTGGCCTGACGGAAAGCAAGCTCGACGCGTTCAGCGAGGCCGGTCTGGACCATATCCAGATTAGCTTCCAGGCCAGCGATGAAGTGCTCAACGCCGCGCTGGCGGGGAATAAAAAAGCCTTCCAGCAGAAGCTGGCGATGGCCAAAGCGGTCAAAGCGCGCGATTACCCGATGGTGCTGAATTTCGTCCTGCACCGGCACAACATCGACCAGATCGATAAAATCATCGAGCTGTGCATCGAACTGGACGCCGACGACGTCGAACTTGCCACCTGCCAGTTCTACGGTTGGGCGTTCCTTAATCGTCAGGGGCTTCTGCCGACGCGGGAACAGATTGCCCGAGCGGAACGCGTGGTTGCCGACTATCGGCAAAAAATGGCCGCCAGCGGCAATCTGACCAACCTGCTGTTCGTCACCCCTGATTATTACGAAGAGCGACCAAAAGGCTGTATGGGCGGCTGGGGGTCGATTTTCCTCAGCGTGACCCCGGAAGGCACGGCGCTGCCCTGCCACAGCGCGCGCCAGCTACCGGTGGAGTTCCCCTCGGTGCTTGATCAGAGTCTGGAATCCATCTGGTATGACTCTTTCGGCTTCAACCGCTATCGCGGGTTTGACTGGATGCCGGAGCCGTGCCGCTCCTGCGATGAAAAGGAGAAGGACTTCGGCGGCTGCCGCTGCCAGGCCTTTATGCTCACGGGGAATGCTGATAACGCCGATCCGGTGTGCAGCAAATCGCCGCATCATCATAAAATTCTGGACGCGCGACGCGAAGCAGCCTGTAGCGACATGAAAATCGGCCAGCTTCAGTTCCGCAACCGTACCCGTTCGCAGCTTATCTATAAAACCCGGGAACTGTAGCGATAATGACCACCCGCATCGTGGAGCTGGCAGGCGGTTTACGCGCAACGCTGGTGCATCAGTCGCAGGCGACACGCGCGGCGGCGCTGGCGCGCGTGAGTGCCGGAAGCCATCACGAGCCACCGCGCTTCGCCGGTCTTGCGCATTTACTTGAGCACCTGCTGTTCCGCGGTAGCCAGCGCTATCAGGGCGACGATCGACTCATGGCCTGGGTCCAGCGTCAGGGCGGTAGCGTCAATGCCACCACGCTGGCTCGCCACAGCGCATTTTTCTTCGATGTGGCCGCCGATAACCTGTCCGACGGCGTCGCACGACTGCGGGATATGTTGCAGGCGCCGCTGCTTTCATGCGATGACATACAGCGCGAAGTGGCGGTCATTGATGCGGAAAACCGGCTCATCCAGCAGCATGATTCCGCCAGGCGCGAAGCGGCGGCACGCCACGCGATGGAAGAACCCACAGTTTTTCGCCGTTTTCAGGTAGGTAGCCAGGATTCTCTGGGGCAGGACACGGGATCGCTGCAAACCGCGTTGCGCGACTTTCATCGGCGCTATTATGTGGCCGGACACCTGCAATTGTGGCTGCAAGGGCCGCAAACGCTGGATGCGCTGGCCGAGCTTGCCCATACGTTTGCGTCCGGTTTTGCTTCTGGTGGCATGCCTGAAACCGCTCCCCCGTTGCGTCTTAGCGCTGAGGGAGATTTTCAGCTGGCAGTGACAGAGCGACCCGCACTGTGGCGTTGTCCGTTAATTCGAAAAAGTGACAGCGTCACCTTATTTCGGGAGTTTTTACTGGACGACGCCCCCGGAAGCCTGATTGCCGGGCTGCGGGCGCGAGGGCTGGCAGAAGATGTCGCCCTGAACTGGCTTTATCAGGATAACGATAACGGCTGGCTGGCGCTAACGGTTGATAGCGAACGACCCGAGGAGATTGACCCGCATATTACCCACTGGCTACGGGCGCTACAGCAAACGACGGATGAGCAGCAGCGGCATTATTATCGGCTGGCACAGCAGCGTTTTAGCGCCCTGCCGACGCTGGAGCAGCTGCGCCAGCGGGCGTTCGGTTTTGCGCCCGGTGCGGCGCCCGTAAGTTTTTCCGCCTTTTGTGCCGATTTACTGGCGGCGCCCACCTCGTATCTGGCCTGCAAAAAAATTGAAACCGCTGAAATTATCGCCAGCCAGGGGTTTGCTCTGCCGCTTAGCCATTGGCGTCGCCAGCCGGTTGCAGATGATAGCCCCATCGCGTTTTCCTTCTACCCGCAGACTGCCAGGTATGTTACGCCAGCCCCGACGTCAGAAGCCGCTCCGCTGCTGCATTTGTCGGCGCAGACACAACCGCCAACGCTGATCCTGCGCAGGCCTTTTTATTCGTGCCTGGAACGGGCGCAGGGGGTGGCGATGGGCAAACAGTTACGCCCTCTTCTTGCTGAACTGCGCCATATTGACGGCAGCGGCGAGTGGCAAACGGTTGACGGTAGCTGGCAGCTCACCCTGCGGCTTCCTGACGCCGTAGCTACGGCGGAACACATCATCGGGGCGATAATCGATCGCCTCTCCCACCCCGCCCCGGCTCTTACGCCAGTGCCAGAAGGCATTGCCATCCGTGAGCTGCTTCAGCAATTGCCTGAACGTCTGGCATCGGATCCGCCACGGGACGGCTGGCTGGCGGCGCTAGTTGGCGGCAGCGTCGCACACGCGCACGGGTTAGCCCGGCAGCTTGGCCTGCTCCGGGCGCCGGTTAACGCTAAGCCGACGCCATTAAGCGGTTGTCCCGGCGGGATCGAACACATTCCGCACGCCAGCGCGGATTCGGCGCTGCTGGTGTTTATTCCCCTGCCGCCGGGCGCGTCGCTCGCCGCGCTGCGGCTGCTGGCGTTATGCTGCGAACCGCAATTTTTCCAGCGCCTGCGCGTGGAACAGCAGATTGGCTACGTGGTCAGCTGTCGTTATCAGCGTATTGCCGATCGCGATGGCCTGCTGCTGGCGTTACAGTCGCCTGACCGCTCTCCCGTGAACCTGTTGGGTTGCTGCAAACAATTTTTGCGTGAGCTGACGCTGTGCGATGTGACGGCGTTCAGCGTATTGCGACAGCAGCTGGCGATGCAAATCCGGTCACCGATGAATGCCAGCGCCACGGCAGTAGCCGCCCTGCGCCAGCGCTATGGTTTACCGGTGTTAACGCCGCAGGCTGTTGATGCCCTGCAACATGACGAGATAATCGCACTATGGCGCGAGATGACTCGCCATCGCCGTCGCTGGCGGGCGCTTTTCACGGGCTGACCGGACCCGCCGCTTTCTTCATATCCGTGGTTTTTAGTCAAAAAAAAGCCCCGTACTACGACGGGGCCAGGTTGCTTATTTCGCTGTTATTTATCCAGCGCGTAGGCAATCACGTAGTCACCACGATCCGGCGACTGGCGTGCACCGCCAGCAGAGATCAGAATGTACTGTTTGCCGGTTTTCGGTGATACATAGCTGATAGGTCCGCCCTGGCTACCCACCGGAAGACGCGCTTTCCACACTTCTTCCCCCGTAGAGGAATCAAAGGCGCGCAGGTAGTAATCCTGGGTTCCCGCAATGAAGACCAGACCGCCCTGCGTGGCCAGCGTACCGCCCAGCGTCGGCATACCGACAGGCATTGGCATACGCATTTTTACCCCAAACGGACCGGTATCCTGTACGGTACCGACCGGCACCTGCCAGACGATTTTCTGCGTTTTCAGGTCAATGGCGGAGAGAGAGCCAAACGGTGGTTTCTGACACGGAATGCCCAGCGGTGACATGAAACGGTTTTTGTTGACCGAATACGGCGTTCCTTTCATCGGAACAGCACCCATCCCGGCGTTCACGGCTTCACCGCCCGTATTTGCCACCGCGCTCTGCGGATCTTGTTTAATCAGCTGGACCCACAGACCCAGACGCATGTCGTTGACAAAGATGTACTGGTTGTTCGGATCCGTGGACAGACTACCCCAGTTCATTCCCCCCAGCGAGCCCGGGAAGCTCAGGGAAATATCGGTTCCCGGCATCGTGTACAGACCGTCATAACGCATTGATTTGAAGCTGATACGGCAGGCCAGCTGGTCAAACGGCGTCGCCCCCCACATATCCGATTCTTTCAGGGTTTCCGCGCCAATCTGCGGCATTCCCACAGAGCGCGGCTGCGTTGCCGGGTACTGTTCACGTGGAATATCCGCTGGTTTTACCGGAACCTCTTTCACTTCAGTGAGCGGTTTACCCGTCAGGCGATCAAGAACGTAAATTTGCCCCGCTTTGGTGCCCACCACCACCGCGGGCTTGTTGCCCTCTTTCGTCGGGAAATCAACCAGGCTCGGCTGCATCGGGATATCGAAATCCCAGAGGTCGTTATGCACGGTCTGGTATACCCACTTCTCTTTCCCGGTTGTCGCATCCAGCGCCAGGATTGAGGTGGCGTACTTGTGGTCTTCCGGAATACGGTCAGCGCCCCACAGGTCAACAGAGGAACTTCCCATCGGGATAAACACGGTATTCATCGACGCATCCCAGGACATAGGGGCCCAGGAGTTTGCGGAGCTGCGTTTGTAGTGTTCGCCCGGCTTCAGAACGTAGTTCGGATCCGGATTACGCGGATCGAACGCCCAGCGCAGCAGGCCGGTGATCACGTCATAACCACGTATAACGCCGCCCGGCATATCGGTGCTGACGTTATCCGCAACGCGGCCGCCAACCACGACCGTGGTACCCGCCAGCGTCGGGGCCGACGTCAGCACGTAGGTGGGATCTGACGCGTCGCCCATTCCTTCATGCAGGTTAACGCTGCCGTTAGTACCGAAGTCCGGGCAGAATTTGCCGTTATCGGCGTCTAACGCGATCAGCTTACCCTCAATGGTATTCATCAGGATACGGCGCTGGCATGCCGCGCCCGGTGCGACCTGCGCTGGCAGAACCGGTGTGGAGCCGGCTACCGTTGGCTGTGCCAGCGGTTTGGTGGCATCAAAGTACGCCAGGCCACGGCAGCGCATCCAGATGGCAGACTTAGCGTTGATTTCCGCTTTCCAGATCTCTTTCCCGCTATCGGCATCCACGGCGATCACGTTGTTATGCGGCGTACAGAGGAAGACACGATCGCCTACCTGTAGCGGCGTTTGCTGATCTTCTGCGCCATTGCCATCCGGACTTTGCGGAATATCACCGGTATGGTAGGTCCAGACCGGTTTCAGGTTTTTCACGTTGTCACGGGTTATCTGGTCCAGCGCCACAAAGCGACTACCGCCAGCCGTATTACCGTAGTGATCCCAGTTCTGCTGTTTCGCCTCTTCCTTTACCGGCACCAGCGGGCGCTTTTCGCCGCTAAACGGCACGGTCGGATGGGGTTGAAACATCTGAACAAAGGTGACGCCCATGCCGATAATAAGGACCGCGCAGACCGCCATCGCCCCTTTCGTGGAGGACGGTTTTCCTTCACGATTACGCAATGCAGGCCAGGTGGCTGCTGCCAGCACCATCAGCCCGGCGGGTACCATTAATCGGGAAACCAGGGGCCAGAAGTCGAGTCCGGCATCGAAAAATGCCCAAATCAGGGTGCCAAGAAACACCAGAGCAAACAGCCCTACGGCAGAGGATTTGCGGCGGAAAAACTGAATTGCAGAGAGCAGCGTGAAAACCCCGGCAATGAGAAAGTACCAACTCCCCCCCAGGGAAACCAGTTTAAAACCGCCGATGGCAAAAAACAGCCCCGTCACAAGAAGTACCACACCCACCAGCAGGCACCACGGGCCTAACCAGCCCAATGGGCGGGGATTATTGTCTGACATAAAAATGAATCTCCTGATTACTTTATATAAAGCAGGGTTTTATTAACTGCCACGATGTTAAAACCCTGCACAACGCTAATTGTTCGTATGCGAAGCATAAATTAAAAAGAGAACGTAGACAAAATCTATTATGTCGGAAGAAATGAAAACCAGCGCAATTGCATGGGTTTAACAGGGTTAAAATAGCGAATATCGCTAACTACGTCACCGATGCTGGAATATATGACCAGCCGAAAGTTGCTTAAAGGATTAATATCAGGATTCCCCCAAGGCCGGTCTTATAGCGTCAGATTTTTACAGCTGAGCCTTCAAACAGAAGTTTTAATTAAGCAATAACCATGAATAAGCACAGGGATAAACCTGAGTTCAGTTTCAGGAAGAAATTATCAATAATTTTAGAGCGTCTGGTGCGTTGAACATTCCGTCATTATCAGCACTGAAAATGTGACCTTCCGCATCAAAGCGGACTCACAGCGTGACAATACAAACACTATCAAATCACTTAATGAAGTCTTGAATCGCAGAAAAGCCAAACAATAATTCACTGTGCTTTCACTACACGTTGACTTTACACCAAGACTAGCGCATATTTTACAGCACAAATTAACAAGACAATTTTTGGAGGACGTTTTCTATGCCAGCCCGTGATTATCCCGACAAGCGTGTTGCTCGCGGTGTAGCAAAGGAGGCCGATCTCAGGATGTTAAGTGCGCGCATCGATCCAGCGCTGATGGAGTACATCCGCATTACTGCGTATGAAACACGGAAAAGTAAGCAGGAAATCGTGGCGGAAGCGTTAGTACTTCACCGCCAAAGGAATCAGATTGTGTCATAAACACCAAAAGCCCGAAAAATCCCCCGGGCTTTTGCTGCTGTCTGGATTACTCCACCAGCGTATTTAACGTCTCCAGCGCCTCAGGCGGCAATACCAGATCGGCTGCCGCCAGGTTTTCACGCAGATGCGCCACCGAAGAAGTACCCGGGATCAAGAGGATATTTGGCGAGCGTTGCAGCAGCCATGCCAGCGCCACCTGCATAGGCGTCGCATCCAGTGAATCTGCCACCGCCTGTAGTCCGGAAGATTGCAGTGGCGTGAAACCACCCAGTGGGAAGAACGGCACCCAGGCAATCCCCTGCTGCGCCAGCGAATCTACCAGCGCATCGTCACCGCGATTCACCACGTTGTACATGTTCTGTACGCATACCACGGAAACCATCTTCTGCGCTTCAGCCACCTGCGAAGCAGTGACGTTGCTCAGCCCAATATGGCGAACCAGCCCCTGTTGTTGCAGCTCCGCGAGGGTGCTTAGCGGCGCGGCAATCGAGCCTTCCGCTGGTCCGTGGGCGCTAAACATGATCCGCAGGTTAACCACGTCCAGCACATCTCGCTTCAGGTTGCGCAGGTTGTCATGCACCGCCTGCGTCAGCTCCTGGGCGGAAAACGCCGGCAGCCAGGAGGCGTCCTCGCCGCGTCGGGCTCCGATCTTGGTCACAATCGTAAGGTCATCCCGGTACGGATGAAGCGCCTCGCAGATAAGCTGGTTGGTCACATGGGGGCCGTAAAAATCGCTGGTATCAATGTGATTTACCCCCGACTCTACCGCTTCACGCAACACCGCCAGCGCCGCATTTTTGTCTTTTGGCGGACCAAAAACGCCAGGTCCGGCAAGCTGCATCGCGCCATAGCCAAACCGTTTCACCGTACGCGTTCCGAGCGTGAATGTTCCGCATTTATCTATGCTGCTCATGCTGACCTTCCTCATTAAAATGATCCGGGGTTACAACAGGTTCCGCAACGAAACCATTAGTTAAGCAATAGTAAAATTAAAGTTTAAATTCGCTACGACGATAGTATTGATGTAACCCTGCCTCTTCTATTACGGATGACCGCCATGCTGAAAAATCTGCACGTGATTACCGGTATTATCTTTGCCCTCACCATATTCTGTCTGCTGCAAGTTGTCACGGGAGGGTTGTTCTACTCTGCCGTTAACAACGATCGTCACAACTTTCAGAACTCCGGGTTGCTCAATGCCCAGCAGGAGAGCCTGAGCGACAGTGTGAACACCCTGGTGAAAACGCGCGTTACCGTCACCCGCGTGGCGATCCGCTACCTGAAAAACCAGCGCGACCCGGCCTCTCTCGCAGCGATCAACACGCTGCTGGGCACCGCCAATGGTTCGCTGGCCAAAGCCGAAGACTATTACAAAAACTGGCAGGCGATTCCGCAGGTGAAGGGGCAAAATGCCGCGCTCACCGAAGAGATGCAGAAAGCCTGGAAGAACATGCACGAGGTAATGCGCTTGTCCATTGCGTACTTGCGCGCCGATAACTATCAGGCCTATGGCGACCTGGACGCCCAGCAGGCGCAGGATGAGATGGAGGCGGTCTATACCCGCTGGCGCGCGGAAAACAACGTCCTGCTGAAAGCCGCCGCCGAAGAGAACCAGAACAGCTTTACCCAGATGCAGTGGACGCTGGCAGCGATCTTCCTGACCGTTATCGCCGTGCTGGTGGTGATCTGGCAGGGTTTACAGCACCTGCTCCTGAGACCGCTCAACGCCATCATGAACCATATTCGCACCATCGCGAGCGGCGATCTGACGCAAAACGTCGCGATTACCGGGCGCAACGAAATGGGCCAGCTGGCCGCCGGTCTGCATGAGATGCAACAGTCGCTGGTCAGCACCGTCAGCGCCGTGCGCGGCAGCACAGACTCTATCTACACGGGCGCAGGAGAAATTGCCGCCGGGAGTAACGACCTTTCCGCCCGAACCGAGCAGCAGGCAGCCTCGCTGGAAGAGACCGCCGCCAGCATGGAAGAGCTGACGGCCACGGTGAAACAGAACTCGGATAACGCTCGTCAGGCGACGCTGCTGGCAAAGAATGCGTCTGAAACCGCCGCACGCGGCGGCCAGGTGGTGAATAATGTAGTGCGTACCATGAATGACATTGCCGACAGTTCTCAGCAAATTGCGCATATCACCGGCGTTATCGATAGCATTGCCTTCCAGACCAACATTCTGGCGCTCAACGCGGCGGTTGAAGCCGCCCGTGCCGGCGAACAAGGCCGCGGCTTTGCGGTGGTGGCAGGCGAAGTACGGACGCTGGCCAGCCGCAGCGCGCAGGCGGCAAAAGAGATCAAAGGGCTTATTGAAAACTCCGTCAGCCGGGTGAATACCGGCTCGGAACAGGTGAGCGAGGCGGGTGCGACCATGAAAGAGATCGTCGCGGCCGTGACACGCGTAACCGATATTATGGCTGAAATCTCGTCGGCGTCTGACGAGCAAAGCCGCGGTATTGAACAGGTCAGCCTGGCGGTCTCGCAGATGGACAGCGTAACGCAGCAAAACGCCGCGCTGGTACAGGAGTCGGCAACGGCGGCGGCGGCGCTGGAAGATCAGTCTGAACAGCTGCGCCAGGCCGTGGCGGCATTCCGGCTGAACATGCAGGAAAACACCGCTCCGCGGCCAAAAAATACAAAAGCACCGCAACTGTTGCGTCCCGCCACGGTCAGTGCCTCAGGTGACACAAACTGGGAGACGTTCTAGGCCTTACCGTTAACGGCTGTGCTTGGCGTGACGTTCCCAGTTCTCCTGTTTCGCCTCATCGGATTTTCGGAGTGAAACATAACATGCCCCGCTGCCGCCGTGATGCGGCAGCGCCACGCAGAAAGCCTGCACGTCCTCGAACTCGGTTAACCAGCGGGCAAGATAACTGCGCACCACGTTCGGGTGCGAATTCTGCTCGCGGCCCTTCCCGTGAATGATAATCAGGTTACGTAAACCGTCGCGGCTGGCCTGGCGAATGAAGGCGTACAGCATCTGGCGGCAGCGTTCGGCGGGCTGACGCAACAGATTTAAGCTGGCCTGTCGGGCGTATTTACCCGAGCGCAGCTTGTCAATAACGCCCTGCTGAACGCCCTCGCGCTGGAACATCAGCGGCTCTTCAAGCGGCAAGAGTTCCAGGAAACCCAGTGTGAGAAAGTTGTCGAGCTGCTCGGTATCGATCTCCTGGCGAACCCGGGTATTACGGCTTTGCTGCCAGTGGATATCGGTGCAGCGTTTCAGGGGCTGGACATCCTCCATGGCGTCAAGAAAAAGTGATTTGTCGTCAGGGTTCATGGAAATCCTCCGGGCACATCGGGGCTTGTACTATACCTGCACCGGGCATGGGCCTCAATAACCCTTACCGCAAGGGGCAAGATAAATATTAATCTGATGAATATATATAGCTACCATTAAAGTTATTTAAATATTACTTAACTAAAACTACAGCAGAGTTAAAATAAGTGATTTGCGTTGAAATTTTGTAAAACCAATGACGTGCCGCCTTTCTTTTTTCAGGAAAGATGTTATACCTAAATATACCTGCCTCATGGATATAATACCCAGGATTTGCGAAAGGACGCACTGCTGTGTGTACTGTAGGGTCTGTCTGATGTCGGACAGGCTCTATTTTTTCTTTGGCAATTTCACGATAAAACTATTTTTCTCGCTTCCCTTCTGAATTGTGTAATTAATGATTCAGCCAGGGGCGTTTGGCGTGCATCACGGCGCTGAATTAAATAATAGGCCGCTCTGGGAAGTGTTTCCACAACCGGCAGGATGACCAGCCGGTGCGCCAGCAGCGGGTCGCAGCCCAACTCCTGCGGCAGCACCTCAGGAAGTCACTTTGTGCGACAAGGCTAATACAGGACGAAAAGGTTTCGCAAACGACGCCAATACGCGGTATCTGCGAGCGATGATGAAATATATCCTCAAGCTGCTTATAATAACTTCCCCGCGGCGTTGGCATTGTCCAGTTATAATGAAGAAGTTCATTAATAGAGGTAGCCCCCAACGCCGGATGTCCTTCCCGACAAAATACCGCAAAAGGTTTCTCAAAGAGTTTTTCAAACGTAAATTCGTGATCGTAAGGCCCCTGATAATAGGTATTGATGGTAAAGTCCAGCTCACCCTGGCGTAATTCATTGATCATTGATACCAGCTGACCTTCCATAATCCGCACCTTGATCTGAGGATGCTGCGCATGAAAACGGGAGATAACGGCGGGCATCAGGCTGCGCGCCACGCTGGCACCCATCCCAATATTGATCTGCCCGGTCAGCTCCCCCTGACGCTGACGGATATCATCCTGCGCTGCGCGAAGCTCTTCCAGAATCAAATTAGCGCGGTGATAAAACCCTTCCCCGCACTCGGTCAGGGCGACACCTTTACTCCGGCGCACAAACAGTTGTGCCGCCATGCCCTCTTCCAGCTCTTTAATGGATTTAGTCAGCGCGGGCTGCGAAAGATTCAGCACCCGGCTGGCTCCGCGAATACTGCCCTGACGCGCCACTTCGACAAAAGCCCGAATTTGATGAAATTTAATCTGAAATGACATAACCCGACCGATAACCGTTGTTTATCAGAGTAAAGAAACTGTCATCTACTTTAATGGAATCGGATGTGCGAGGGTAATTCCTGAACGGTTAAAACTGTGAAAAATCGCTTAGTGATAAGTAAAAACTATCACAGCGTGAAGCAGTTCACATATTTTAATGATGACAGGAAAAGATATGAACGCACTGGCGCAGTACATCCACACATTAGCCCCCCAACTGAGCGCATGGCGTCGCGATTTTCACCATTTCGCGGAATCCGGCTGGGTGGAGTTTCGCACTGCCGCGAAAGTCTCGGAGATCCTGGACTCGCTGGGTTACGAGCTGGCGATGGGTCGCGATGTCGTGGATGCCGAAAGCCGGATGGGGTTGCCCGATGACGCAACCCTGGCGCGGGAATTTGCCCGCGCCCGCGCGCAAGGCGCACCGGAAAAATGGCTCGCGCCGTTCGAAGGCGGGTTCACCGGCGTTGTCGCGACCCTGAATACCGGTCGCCCCGGCCCGACGCTGGCCTTTCGCGTGGACATGGATGCGCTTGATCTGAGCGAAGCGCATGACGACAGCCACCGGCCGTACCGCGACGGTTTTGCCTCCTGCAACCCGGGCATGATGCACGCCTGCGCGCACGACGGCCACACCACCATTGGTCTGGGGCTGGCGCAGGTGCTTAAGCAGCATGAAGCCCAGCTCAACGGCACCATCAAACTGATCTTCCAGCCTGCCGAAGAGGGTACGCGCGGCGCCCGCGCTATGGTCGCTGCAGGGGCGCTGGACGACGTGGACTACTTTACCGCCATTCATATTGGAACCGGCGTTCCGGAAGGGACGGTGATCTGCGGCAGCGATAACTTCATGGCGACCACCAAATTTGACGTGCGCTTTACCGGCGTTGCCGCACACGCTGGCGGTAAACCGGAAGAGGGCCGTAACGCCCTGCTCGCGGCGGCCCAGGCCGCTATCGCGCTGCATGGCATCGCGCCACACAGCGAAGGCGCGTCCCGGGTTAACGTCGGAGTCATGCAGGCGGGCAGCGGACGCAACGTGGTTCCGGCTGATGCGTTGCTTAAGGTTGAAACCCGCGGCGAAAGCGAGGCGATTAATCATTATGTCTTTGAGCGCGCGCAGGCGGTGATTACCGGCGCGGCGGCGCTCTACGGCGTAACAGCCGGGATAAACCTGATGGGGGCGGCGACCTCCAGTGCCCCCTCCCCGGCCTGGGTCGATTTTCTGCGCGAACAGGCAATCCAGGTGCCCGGCGTGACTCATGCCATTAATAAGGTCAAAGCGCCTGCGGGCTCCGAAGATGCCACGCTAATGATGGCCCGCGTGCAGCAGAACGGCGGCATGGCCTCGTATATGGTCTTCGGCACCGAACTGAGCGCCGGACATCACAACGAAAAATTCGATTTTGATGAGCAGGTGATGAACGTTGCCATCGAAACACTGGCGCGAACTGCGCTTAATTTCCCGTGGACGCGAGGTGTGTAATGCAGGAGAACTACGCTTTTATCGCTGATGCCATCGACACGCGATGTCAGACGTTTACCGATATTGCCGACGACATCTGGGATCATCCCGAAACGCGCTTTGAAGAGTTCTGGTCCGCCGAACGGCTTGCCAGCGCGCTGGAAGCCGAGGGCTTTACCCTGATGCGGGAAGCCGGAGGCATTCCCAACGCCTTTATTGCCAGCTACGGCAGCGGCAAGCCCGTTATCGCCCTTCTGGGCGAATACGACGCCCTGGCCGGGTTGAGCCAGCAGGCGCACTGCGCGACGGCGCAATCCGCCACCCCGGGGGCTAACGGCCATGGCTGCGGGCATAACCTGTTGGGTACTGCTGCCTTTGCCGGTGCGGTGGCGGTGAAAAGCTGGCTGGAACAGCACGGCGGCAGCGGAACGGTACGATTTTACGGCTGCCCCGGCGAGGAAGGCGGCTCCGGTAAAACCTTTATGGTGCGTGAAGGATTATTTGACGATGTGGACGCTGCCGTGACCTGGCATCCGGAAGCCTTTGCCGGGATGTTTAACGTCAGCACGCTGGCCAATATTCAGGCCGCCTGGCGGTTTAAGGGGATCGCCGCCCACGCCGCAAACTCCCCACATCTGGGACGTAGCGCGCTGGATGCCGTGACGTTGATGACCACCGGCACAAACTTCCTCAACGAACACATCATTGAAAAAGCGCGCGTTCATTACGCCATCACCGATACCGGCGGAATTTCGCCTAACGTGGTGCAGGCCCAGGCAGAAGTGCTGTACCTGATCCGCGCCCCGGAGATGGCCGATGCGCAGCAGATCTACGCGCGCATCGAGAAAATCGCCAAGGGCGCGGCGATGATGACCGAAACCACAGTCGAGTGTCGCTTTGATAAAGCCTGCTCCAGCTATCTGCCGAACCGTACGCTCGAAGCGGCCATGTACCGCGCATTGCAGCATTACGGCACGCCGGACTGGACGGAAGAAGAACGCGAATTTGCCCGTGAAATCCGCGCCACGCTCACGGCAAACGACCTGCAAAACAGCCTGAAAAACATTGCCGCAACGGGAGCCGAAGAGGGAAAAGCCTTTGCCCGACGCCATCAGGAGACGCTGCTGGTGGATGAAGTTGCCCCTTACGCCATCACCGATAACGTGCTGGCTGGCTCCACCGACGTGGGGGATGTCAGCTGGAAGATGCCTGTCGCACAGTGCTTTAGCCCCTGTTTTACCGTCGGCACCCCGCTGCACACCTGGCAATTGGTGGCGCAGGGGCGTACCTCTATTGCCCATAAAGGCATGCTGCTGGCCGGAAAAGTGATGGGCGCGACCGCGCTGCATCTGCTTCAGGATGCCGACCTGCTGCGAAAATGTCGGGAAGAATTCGAACAACACATAACAGAAAAACCGTACGAGTGTCCGATCCCGCAGGACGTGACACCGTCACCTTTAAAATAAAAAAACACAACACAACACAACACAACAACAGTCCCGAGGAACGCCCATGAGTATGTCATCCATACCTTCGCATTCCCCATCCGGTAAGCTCTATGGCTGGGTTGAAAGGATCGGTAATAAAGTGCCGCACCCTTTCCTGCTTTTTATCTATTTAATTGTCATCCTGATGGTCGCGACAGCCGTGCTGTCCGCCTTTGATGTGAGCGTGCGCAGTCCGGCCGACGGCAGCATGGTGGCCGTAAAAAATCTGCTCAGCGTGGAGGGGTTGCACTGGTTTTTGCCGAACGTGATTAAAAACTTCAGCGGTTTTGCGCCGCTGGGCGCCATCCTGGCGCTGGTGTTAGGCGCTGGTCTGGCCGAACGCGTGGGTCTGCTGCCCGCGCTGATGGTGAAAATGGCCTCGCACGTCAGCGCGCGTTATGCCAGCTATATGGTGCTGTTTATTGCCTTCTTCAGCCATATCTCGTCCGACGCGGCGCTGGTGATCATGCCGCCGATGGGGGCGCTGATTTTCCTCGCCGTTGGCCGTCATCCTGTTGCGGGCCTGCTGTCAGCGATCGCGGGCGTCGGCTGTGGGTTTACCGCTAACCTGCTTATTGTGACCACCGATGTGCTGCTCTCCGGCATCAGCACGGAGGCAGCCAGCACCATCGATGCGGCCATGCACGTCAGCGTGATCGACAACTGGTACTTTATGGCCAGTTCGGTGATTGTCCTGACGATTGTCGGGGGGCTGATTACCGATAAGATCGTTGAGCCGCGCCTGGGTAAATGGGAAGGCCGGAGCGATGAAAAGCTGGAGACGCTGAGCAAAGAGCAGCAGTTCGGCCTGCGCGTCGCCGGGATCGTCTCGCTGGCGTTCATTGCGGCTGTGGCGCTGATGGTGGTGCCGGAGAATGGCGTGTTGCGCGATCCGATCAAACACACCGTACTTCCCTCGCCGTTTATTCAGGGTATTGTGCCGCTGATAATTCTCTTCTTCTTCGTCGTTTCGCTCGCCTACGGCATCGCTACCGGTAAAATCCGCCGTCAGGGAGATCTGCCGCACCTGATGATCGAGCCGATGAAGGAGATGGCGGGTTTTATCGTGATGGTGTTCCCGCTGGCGCAGTTTGTGGCCATGTTTAACTGGAGCAACATGGGCAAGTTTATGGCCGTGAGCCTGACGGACGCGCTGGAGGCGGCGGGGTTGAGCGGGGTTCCGGCGTTTGTCGGCCTGGCGCTGCTGTCGTCCCTGCTGTGCATGTTTATTGCCAGCGGGTCGGCCATCTGGTCGATTCTGGCCCCCATTTTTGTCCCCATGTTTATGATGCTCGGCTTTCATCCGGCATTCGCCCAGATCCTGTTCCGTGTCGCCGATTCCTCAGTGATCCCGCTGGCGCCCGTGTCACCCTTCGTTCCGCTGTTTTTAGGCTTCCTGCAACGCTACAGACCGGAGGCTAAGCTGGGTACCTACTATTCGCTGGTTCTGCCCTATCCGCTTATTTTCTTAGGGGTATGGCTGGTGATGCTGGTGGCGTGGTATCTTGTCGGCCTGCCGATTGGACCGGGTGTTTACCCGAGGCTGAACTAAGGAGTACTGATGCTGAGATTACTCGAAGATAAGATTGCGACGCCGCTGGGGCCGCTGTGGGTTATCGCGGATGAAGCGTTCAATCTGCGCGCGGTTGAGTGGGAAGAGCACAGCGACCGGATGGTTGAGCTGCTCAACATCCATTATCGCGCCGAGGGTTACGAGCGTATTACTGCCCATAATCCTGGCGGGCTGAGCGATAAACTGACGGCCTACTTCGAGGGCGATCTCAGCATTATTAATACCCTGCCAACCGCCACGGCGGGTACCCCTTTCCAGCGCGAGGTGTGGCAGGCGCTGCGTAATATTCCCTGCGGACAGGTAATGCACTACGGTCAGCTGGCAGAGCAGCTTGGCCGTACCGGCGCGGCGCGCGCAGTCGGTGCGGCGAATGGCTCAAATCCCGTCAGCATTGTGGTGCCTTGCCATCGCGTGATCGGGCGCAACGGCACCCTCATCGGCTATGCCGGGGGCGTACAGCGTAAAGAGTGGCTGCTGCGTCACGAAGGGTATTTTCTGCTGTAATTCCCAGGCTTTTTGTGCTTAATTTTCTTCCTGTTAGGCTAATAATCCTTAATCATTCTGTGGAATTTCAAGGAGATGGCAACTCGCTGCCGTCTCTTGTCTTTATTGGGGGTTTGCCAGACTTACGTCCTTACCAAAAAGATGTTAAAATTGACCAATATCAATTAAGGCTTGAGCAAACCTATGATCCCGGAAAAGCGAATTATACGACGCATTCAGTCTGGCGGTTGTGCTATCCATTGCCAGGATTGCAGCATCAGCCAGCTCTGTATCCCGTTTACTCTGAATGAGCATGAACTCGATCAGCTTGACAATATCATCGAGCGCAAAAAGCCTATTCAGAAAGGGCAGACGCTGTTTAAAGCGGGAGACGAACTGAAATCGCTCTATGCTATCCGTTCTGGCACCATCAAAAGCTACACCATTACCGAACAGGGCGACGAGCAGATCACTGGCTTCCATCTGGCGGGCGATTTAGTCGGCTTTGACGCCATCGGCAGTGGCCATCACCCGAGCTTTGCTCAGGCCCTGGAAACCTCTATGGTTTGTGAAATCCCGTTTGAAACGCTGGACGATCTGTCCGGTAAGATGCCGAACCTGCGTCAGCAGATGATGCGTCTGATGAGCGGTGAGATCAAAGGCGATCAGGATATGATCCTGCTGCTTTCCAAAAAGAATGCCGAAGAGCGTCTGGCCGCCTTTATCTATAACCTCTCCCGCCGTTTCGCGGAACGTGGCTTCTCCCCACGCGAATTCCGTCTGACCATGACGCGTGGCGATATTGGTAACTATCTGGGCCTGACCGTGGAAACCATCAGCCGTCTGCTGGGTCGTTTCCAGAAGAGCGGAATGCTGGCGGTTAAAGGTAAGTACATCACCATTGAAAACGGTGAAGCGCTGGCCATTCTGGCGGGTCACTCACGTAACGTGGCATAACTCTCCCGGATATCTTATGCCAGGTCGATAAATTTTCATAATTATTGATCTGGCAAAAACTTCCCCCCTGTTTCATTCAAGATATATAGGTTACTCTTTTACTTACAGACTGTGGTGACAGTAGTAAGGAGACCTGTATGGCAAAGTATCAAAATATGCTGGTGGCTATCGATCCGAATCAGGACGATCAGCCAGCATTACGACGTGCTGTGTATTTACATCAACGGATTGGTGGCAAAATTAAAGCCTTTTTGCCGATTTATGACTTCTCATACGAGATGACCACCCTTCTGTCGCCTGACGAGCGCACCGCTATGCGTCAGGGAGTGATCAGCCAGCGTACCGCGTGGATCCGCGAGCAGGCGAAGTATTATCTGGAAGCGGGCGTACCTATCGATATCAAGGTGGTCTGGCACAACCGTCCTTTTGAAGCCATTATTCAGGAAGTGGTGGCCGGTGGGCATGACCTGCTGCTGAAAATGGCGCACCAGCATGACAAACTGGAATCCGTGATTTTCACCCCGACCGACTGGCACCTGCTGCGCAAATGCCCTTGTCCGGTATGGATGGTGAAAGATCAGCCGTGGCCTGAGGGCGGGAAAGCCGTCGTGGCGGTCAATCTGGCCAGCGAAGAGGATTATCACAATTCGCTGAACGAGAAGCTGGTGAAGGAGACCCTTCAGCTTGCCGACCAGGTTAACCACACTGAAGTCCATCTGGTGGGTGCCTATCCGGTTACGCCAATCAATATCGCCATCGAACTGCCTGAATTTGACCCGAGCGTGTATAACGACGCGATTCGCGGTCAGCATCTGCTGGCCATGAAAGCGCTGCGCCAGAAATTCAGTATCGATGAGAACATGACCCACGTAGAAAAAGGGTTACCGGAAGAGGTTATTCCGGATCTGGCGGAGCATTTGCAGGCCGGGATTGTGGTGCTGGGCACCATTGGCCGGACCGGTATTTCTGCCGCGTTCCTGGGTAATACCGCCGAGCAGGTGATCGACCATCTTCGCTGCGACCTTCTGGTTATCAAACCGGATCAGTATCAGACGCCGGTTGAACTGGACGATGAGGAAGACGATTGACCCCAAAATGAAAGCCCGCCGGTAACGGCGGGCTTTTTTTATTGCGCTTCGCTCAACCGTTGCGCCGGTGCCTCGTCGCCAGCATTCATCCAGGGCGCGTGCAGAACCATGCTCGGCAGCGCCAGCTTGATCTCTTGCTGGTTCAGCCCCTCCAGAATACGAATATTGATCTCCTGCTGAATATCCATGTACTTGTTGTAATCAGCCGTATTAACAATATGGACCACCTCGAAGGTCAGGCGATCGCGATCGAAGCCCAGGAAATGGGCGCGGTCAAACTTCGTTTCCCCGACGTCGGTAATGATCTGTTTGACCATATCACCCACTGAACGCAGTTTTTCCGGCGCCGTGTCGCTGGCGACCCCGAAGGTAAAGACGATCCGGCGCGTTTGCATCCGCTTGTAGTTATGCAGCGTCTGTTGCAGCAGGATGGCGTTCCCGCAAACAATCTGCTCCCCGCTCAGGCTACGGATACGGGTGGTTTTCAGGCCGATGTGCTCTACCGTCCCGGCGACATCGTTAAACACCACAAAATCGCCGATTTCGAACGGCTTATCAAAACCGATGGAGAGCGATGCAAACACGTCGCTCAGGATCGTTTGCACCGCGAGGGCGATAGCAATACCCCCTACCCCAAGGCTGGCAACCAGAGCAGTGATGTTGACGCCCGCGTTAGCAAGAATAGACAGCAGCATCACTGACCAGACAATGGCACGGAGGATAAGCCCCGTGATCACCAGCGTCACCGGGTTTTTATGGCTTCCCGGCGCCAGCATGACGTGACGAAGCCACGATACCACCCCCTGATCCATCCACAGCGCCACCTGGATAGCGAAGACCAGGAACCAGGCGTGGCTCACGGTACCAAAGAGATGATCCGGTAAGTCGACGAAACGCAGGCTGAACAGCAGCGCCACGACAAAAAGCAGGAAGCGGCTGGTGCGGTTAAGCATATCCGTCAGGATAAAGCGCATCCGGTTGGTGGTGGGATGCTTGTCGCCCCAGGTGGTGATCCCTCTCTTAACAAAGGCGATCAGGCGCGTCAGCAGCCAGTACACCAGCAGAGTTACAAAGACTACCGTGGCGACGCCAATCCAGAATGATGGCGTCATCATCAGCGCGATGATGTCAAAGCGGGACAGAAATTGCATTACACCTCCTCGTATTACACAAAGGGTAAAGTATAGACAGAGGAGAATGGCTGACCGCAGAAATAAGAAAACCGCCCCCGGGGGCGGTTTGTCAGGATGAAGCGGAATTAAAGAGATTTCAGAATCGCATCCACGCTGGCTTTGGCGTCGCCAAACAGCATGTGGGTGTTATCTTTAAAGAACAGCGGGTTCTGCACGCCAGCATAGCCGGTGTTCATAGAGCGTTTGAAGACAATGACGTTCTGCGCCTTCCACACTTCGAGAACAGGCATACCCGCAATCGGGCTGCGCGGATCGTCCTGCGCCGCCGGGTTAACGGTGTCGTTGGCGCCAATCACCAGCACGGTGTCGGTGTCGGCGAAATCATCGTTGATCTCGTCCATTTCCAGCACGATGTCGTAAGGCACCTTCGCTTCCGCCAGCAGCACGTTCATGTGGCCTGGCAGACGCCCCGCCACCGGGTGAATACCAAAGCGAACCTTGATACCGCGCGCGCGCAGTTTCTCGGTGATTTCCGCCACCGGATACTGCGCCTGCGCCACCGCCATGCCATAGCCCGGGGTGATGATAACGGAATGCGAGTTTTTCAGCATCTCTGCGGTGTCTTCCGCACTGATTTCACGGTGTTCACCCACTTCCTCATCAGAACCGGTTGATGAACCGTCAGAACCGAAGCCACCCGCGATGACGCTGATAAACGAGCGGTTCATCGCCTTACACATGATGTAAGACAGGATCGCACCGGAAGAACCGACCAGCGCACCGGTGACAATCAGCAGGTCGTTGCTCAGCATAAAGCCTGCTGCTGCCGCTGCCCAACCGGAGTAGGAGTTCAGCATGGAGACGACTACCGGCATATCTGCCCCGCCGATAGACGCCACCAGATGCCAGCCGAAGGCTAGCGCGATGATGGTCATCACCAGTAACGCCAGCACCTGCAAGCCTACGCTTTCGGTACGCACGAAGACCACCAGCAGCACAAAGGAAACGACCAGCGCCGCCAGATTCAGCTTGTGGCGGTTAGGCAGCATCAGCGGTTTGGAAGAGATCTTCCCGCGCAGTTTGCCGAACGCCACAATTGAGCCGGTGAAGGTCACCGCACCAATGAAGATGCCGAGGAACACTTCGGTCAGGTGGATGTTCACCAGAATCGGTTCCAGACCCGGTTCGTGGTACAGATAGCTGTTGAAGCCCACCAGCACCGCGGCCAGACCCACGAAGCTGTGCAGAATAGCAACCAGCTCCGGCATCTCGGTCATTTCAACGCGTTTCGCCAGACGAATACCAATCGCACCACCGATGATCATCGCCACCAGGATCCACGCCACGTTGCCGGTGTCCGGCCCAAAGATGGTGGCAATCAGCGCAATCGCCATCCCGGCGATACCAAAGTTATTTCCCTGCTGAGACGTTTCGTGTTTGGAAAGCCCCGCCAGACTGAAAATAAACAGGATTGCAGCAACAATGTATGCGGCTGTAACTAATCCTCCAGACATATGCTACCCCTTAGCCTTTACGAAACATTTTCAGCATGCGCTGAGTCACGGTGAAACCACCGAAAATATTGATACTGGCGATCAGCACTGCAATGAAGCTCAGGAAGCTGATCCAGCCGCCATGACCAATTTGCAGCAATGCCCCAACCACGATAATCCCGGAGATGGCATTGGTAACCGACATCAGCGGGGTATGCAGCGCATGGGAAACGTTCCACACGACGTAGTAACCCACCACGCAGGAGAGCGCGAAGACGGTGAAGTGGCCAAGGAACTCTTTTGGCGCGACGTCCGCCAGCCAGCCAAACAGGATAATGACCAGCGCCATGATGGCGTATTTGCGCCACGGCGACGCAGGTTTCGCTGGTTCTGCAGGCTCAGGCGCCGCTTTCGGCGCAGCCTGAGGCTGAGCGGAAACCTGTATCGGCGGTGCAGGCCAGGTGATTTCCCCTTCACGCACCACGGTCACGCCGCGCACCACCACATCATCAAAATCAACGGTGATGTTGCCGTCTTTCTCTTTGCAGAGCAGCTTCAGCAGATTAACGAGGTTCGTGCCGTACAGCTGAGAGGACTGGGTTGGCAGACGTCCTGGCAGGTCGGTATAACCGATCACCTTCACGCCGTTCGCGGTCGTCGTGACCTGATTTGGCACGGTATACTCACAGTTACCGCCGTTTTGCGCCGCCAGATCGACAATCACGCTGCCCGGCTGCATGGAATCCACCATCTCACGGGTGATCAGCTTCGGTGCCGGTTTACCCGGAATAAGCGCGGTGGTGACAATGATGTCCACCTCTTTTGCCTGCGCCGCAAAGAGCGCCATTTCCGCCTTAATAAAGGCTTCAGACATGACCTTCGCGTAACCATCACCGCTGCCCGCTTCTTCCTTGAAGTCCAGCTCAAGGAATTCGGCGCCCATACTCTGCACCTGCTCCTTCACTTCCGGCCGGGTATCAAACGCACGAACAATAGCGCCCAGGCTGTTTGCGGCCCCAATAGCGGCAAGACCTGCCACACCGGCACCAATTACCATCACCTTCGCGGGTGGTACTTTGCCTGCGGCCGTAATTTGACCGGTAAAGAAGCGACCAAACTCATGCGCAGCTTCGACAATGGCGCGATAGCCGGCAATGTTTGCCATAGAACTCAGCGCATCCAGAGACTGCGCGCGCGAAATACGCGGCACGGAATCCATCGCCATCACGGTGACACCGCGTGCCGCCAGCTTCTCCATCAGCTCCGGGTTTTGGGCTGGCCAGACAAAGCTCACAAGCGTCGTGCCCGCGTTCAGCAGTTCAATTTCACTCTCTTCCGGTGCGTTTACCTTCAGAATAATGGGTGATTGCCAGACCTCAGCACCGTCCACTACGTCCGCGCCAGCCTGAGTAAAGGCCTCGTCATCGAAACTCGCCAGTTTGCCCGCGCCGCTTTCAATCGCGACGGTAAAACCCAGTTTAAGCAGTTGCTCCACCGTTTTTGGTGTTGCCGCTACGCGGGTTTCATTGGCTAACCGTTCTTTTGGTACCCCAATACGCATAGTTTTCCCTTCCATCGGTTTGTGATGATGGTTTGTCGATAATTGCCCGCGGTTCGTATCAATTTTCACCATCGCGATAACGACGGAGAATGATTAACCCCGGAAAATAAAACAGTAACAAACTTTCTATAACCTACTGAAAATAGCGCCCGTGATCTACCGCCAGAAAACACTATTTCTTATTTTATCTGTGAAAAATAAGCGATCGGGGTCACTGACAGAGATATTTACCTTAAATTCGCCTTCAGGACCGATAAATCGCGCAGCGAAGCGGTAAAAACATGATATAGCGCCATAAAAGAACAACTCATTAACATTAAATTAACTTGTAAAAGTCATATGCTTAATCAGTTTTTCTTGTGAAACGCCTGTTTTTTCCACATATCACAAAATGTTATCGAATCAGGTCCTTTACTGAGCACAGGCTGTGAAAAATGCCGCAGACAGCGACGGGTGTTAAATGCCATAATCGGGACCGTCTCAAATTAACAACAACACCAGTACATGGTTTGCGCAAGGCGAAGGATTATTTTTATGAAGCTTAAGAACACACTCCTGGCGTCCGCACTTCTTTCCGCGACCGCCCTGTCAGCGAATGCTGCGACAGAGTTGACGCCGGAGCAAGCGGCAGCGTTAAAACCTTTTGACCATACGGTCATTGTGGGTCGGTATAATTCCATTGGCGATGCCGTCGCCGCCGCATCAAAAGCCGCCGATAAAAACGGCGCTGCCTCGTTTTACGTTGTTGACCAGTCCGATCAGGGCAACAGCGGTAACCAGCGCGTGACTGTTGCGCTGTACAAAGAGAATGCCCCAAAGGCAGATGAACAGAAAAACCGCGTGATTAACGGCATTGTTGAACTGCCGAAAGATCAGGCTGTTCAGCTGGAACCGTATGACACCGTGACCGTTCAGGGCTTCTACCGCAGCCAGCCTGAAGTTAACGATGCCATCACCAAAGCCGCGAGAGAAAAAGGCGCTTACGCGTTTTATATCGTGCGTCAGGTTGATGCCAACCAGGGCGGAAACCAGCGCATTACCGCCTTCATCTATAAGCAAGATGCGAAAAAACGCGTAGTGCAAAGCCCGGATGCGATTCCAGCGGATTCAGAAGCCGGTCGTGCTGCGTTAGCAAAAGGCGGTGAAGAAGCGAAGAAAGTTGAAATTCCGGGCGTAGCAACGTCTGCGGCACCAAGCGCTGAAGTGGGTCGTTTCTTTGAAACCCAATCCACCAAAGGCGGTCGTTATACCGTTACGTTACCAGACGGCACGAAAATTGAAGAGCTGAACAAAGCCACTGCCGCGCAGATGGTGCCGTTCGACAGCATCAAGTTTACGGGCAACTATGGCAACATGACAGAAATCTCCTATCAGGTGGCGAAGCGTGCTGCGAAGAAAGGCGCGAAGTATTACCACATCACCCGCCAGTGGCAGGAACGTGGCAACAACCTGACCATCAGTGCCGATCTGTACAAGTAACAAAACGGTTTCATAAAGGCGGCGCAGTGCCGCCTTTTTTGTTACTTTTTTTCTGATTTCTGCCCCATGTCATTGCATGCATCCGTCACACTCCGTAAAATCCCGCGCCTTAGCGTGATCCACCATTTTTATGCGCCTTAGCGAAATAATTATTCTGGATTTGGACTTTTCATAACAGGAAGCCAATGGAAAAGAAACTTGGCCTGAGTGCGTTAACTGCACTTGTATTGAGCTCAATGCTGGGCGCGGGCGTATTCAGTTTGCCGCAGAACATGGCGGCCGTCGCCAGCCCGGCCGCATTACTGATTGGCTGGGGCATCACCGGCGTCGGGATTTTGTTGCTGGCGTTCGCCATGCTGCTGCTGACCCGTATCCGACCGGATCTGGACGGCGGAATATTCACATACGCCCGTGAAGGTTTTGGCGAGCTGATTGGCTTCTGCTCCGCCTGGGGCTACTGGCTGTGCGCGGTGATCGCCAACGTCTCCTATCTGGTTATCGTCTTCTCGGCGCTCAGTTTCTTTACCGATACGCCCGAACTGCGCCTGTTTGGTGACGGCAATACCTGGCAGTCCATCGTCGGCGCCTCGGTGCTGCTGTGGATTGTTCACTGGTTGATTTTGCGCGGTGTTCAGACCGCGGCCAGCATTAACCTGGTGGCGACGCTGGCCAAGCTGGTGCCGCTTGGCCTGTTCGTCGTGCTGGCCTTCCTCGCCTTCCGTCTCGATGTCTTTACGCTCGATTTCAGCGGTATTGCGTTGGGCGTTCCCGTCTGGGAGCAGGTGAAAAATACCATGCTGATTACCCTGTGGGTGTTCATCGGTGTTGAAGGTGCCGTCGTGGTCTCTGCCCGCGCGCGTAACAAACGCGACGTGGGACGCGCCACGCTGCTGGCCGTCCTGGCGGCGCTGGGCGTTTATCTGCTGGTGACGCTGCTGTCGCTCGGTGTGGTGGCCCGCCCTGAACTGGCGGAGATGCGTAATCCGTCCATGGCCGGGCTGATGGTGAAAATGCTCGGTCCCTGGGGTGATGTGGTTATCGCGGCAGGTTTGATTGTCTCCGTCTGCGGCGCGTACCTGAGCTGGACCATTATGGCGGCGGAAGTTCCGTTCCTGGCCGCCACGCACAAAGCGTTCCCGCGCCTGTTTGCCCGTCAGAATAAAAACAGTGCGCCATCGGCCTCTCTGTGGCTCACCAACGTCAGCGTGCAGGTCTGTCTGGTGCTGATCTGGCTCACAGGTTCGGACTATAACACGCTGCTGACCATCGCCTCCGAGATGATTCTGGTACCCTATTTCTTAGTGGGCGCATATCTGTTAAAAATTGCGACCCGCCCGGCACACTATGCGGTAGGCGTAGGTGCCTGTATTTACGGTCTATGGTTATTGTATGCTTCCGGCCCGATGCATCTGCTGCTGTCCGTGGTGCTCTACGCGCCAGGCCTGCTGGTGTTTATCTACGCTCGCCGTACGCATCAGCTTGATAATGCCCTTAAGCGCCGCGAAATGGCGTTGATAGGTTTGCTGTTAGTCGCTGCCGTACCGGCAACGTGGATGTTAATGGGATAGCGCCGCCTGTCCCATTGTTGAACTGAAAAGGAGATTACGATGGGACACACGCAGCAACGCCCAATATTGATCACTGGCGCAGGCCGTCGCATCGGCCTCGCCCTCGCCCATCACTTTCTCAATCTTCGCCATCCGGTTATCGTCAGTTACCGCACGGAATATCCCTCCATTGAAGGGCTACGACATGCCGGAGCCGTCTGCATTCAGGCGGATTTCTCCACGGATGAAGGTATTCTTGCTTTCGCGGAAAAAGTGAAATCGACCACCCGCGGGCTGCGGGCGGTTATTCACAACGCCAGTACCTGGCTTCCTGAAAAAGCAGGACATTCGCTCAGCGAAACGCTCGCCTGCATGATGCAGATCCACGTTAATGCGCCTTATCTGCTCAACCATGCCCTACAGGATCTGCTACGCGGACACGGCCATGCCGCAGGCGACATTATCCATTTCACCGATTACGTGGTGGAGCGAGGCAGCGATAAACACATCGCCTACGCGGCCAGCAAAGCCGCGCTGGATAATATGACTCGCTCGTTCGCGCGCAAGCTGGCCCCCGAGGTAAAAGTCAACGCGATTGCCCCGGCGATGATTTTATTTAACGAGGGCGATGATGCCGAGTATCGTCAGCAGGCGCTTAACAAGTCGTTGATGAAAATTGCGCCCGGCGAGAAAGAGGTGATCGACCTGATCGATTATCTGCTGACCAGCTGTTACGTCACGGGAAGGACGTTTGCCGTGGACGGTGGCCGCCCGCTGCGCTAGTGAAAGCGGCTCCAGAAGAAGATGAGCACCCAGGCGCTGAGGCTCCAGCAGACCACCGCCCCGCCCAGCGCCAGGGGCAGACGCAGAAAACCGGTGAAGTACCACAGCGACAGCAGATAGATGAAATACGGGATGATTGACCACATCCCGAATACAATGGTGGCCCGCAGCGCCTCTATACCCCGCTCAGAGGCCACAATATAGTGCGCGATTAACGCAAATGTGGGAAACAGCGGGATAAGCCCGGCAATGTAGTAGTTCTTCGTTTTAGCCAGCACCCCAATCAGCAGCACGACCAGCGCACCCAGCGCGGCTTTGATCAACAGCCCCATTCTTTTCCCTTAACAATCAAATAACATTCCCGTGCAGGATAACGGAACTCCGGCTAATTATGAAAGATTAATGGAAGGTTAAGGTTGTGCGGTGTATGTTGACGTTTTTCGCGATGACAGACGTAGTATGAATAAGATTGTTTATGTTGAAGATGAACCCGAAGTGGGACAATTGATCGCCGCTTATCTGGGTAAACATGATATTGAAGTGGTTGTCGAACCTCGTGGCGATCGCGCTGAAGACGTCGTCACCCGCGAAAATCCGGACCTGGTGTTGCTGGACATTATGCTGCCCGGAAAAGATGGCATGACGCTTTGCCGGGATCTACGCGCGAAGTGGGACGGCCCGATCGTGCTGCTGACCTCTCTCGACAGCGATATGAATCATATTCTGTCCCTTGAGATGGGCGCGAATGACTACATCCTGAAAACCACGCCGCCGGCGGTCCTGCTTGCCCGTTTGCGCCTTCATCTGCGTCAGCGTGCCAGCGCTGAGCGTGAAGCGCCTGCGCCCTCTTTAACGCCGCATAAGGCGATGCGGTTCGGCACGCTTTCTATCGACCCGGTCAACCGACAGGTTATGCTTTCCGGGGAGCTGATTGCGCTCTCAACCGCAGATTTTGACCTGCTGTGGGAGCTGGCAACTCATGCCGGGCAAATTATGGACCGGGATGCATTGCTGAAAAATCTGCGCGGCGTAAGTTACGACGGAATGGATCGTAGCGTTGATGTGGCGATTTCTCGCCTGCGAAAAAAACTGCAGGACAGCGCCACCGAGCCCTACCGCATTAAAACCGTACGTAATAAGGGCTACCTGTTTGCCCCGCACGCATGGGAAACCTGAAAAAAAACTACACAGTAAATTTCGAAAAATAACTTGCGATGCATCAGGAATGTTATCGGTATACGTCGTAAGTTTTCGATTATATGCATCGTTAGTCATGAAATATCCCTTGATCACATTCCTCTTACCTGTTCAATTTCGATGTGCATTTTTCGCGTAAACAAAAGTAGCTCTAATGTATTTCATTGCTATAGTACAATATATATTCAGCAGTTCAGGAACCATCATCGATCAAAAATCCGTCACTTAAATGCACATTGTGTTAAAAATGAACTTTACAATTGACTAAATTATTATCTTATCCTTATGAAAACAAAGGGGATATAGTTAGCATATAAATAATATCGATCTTTTTCAATAGCTTACGCGTTTGCAGAAATCTAATTCTCATGCTAAACCTTATACTCTCTCAATTATTTAATGAACGAGGTATAGCAATGTCATGGAGAGTCATTAGCTCGGTAATTTGTCCTAACACGGGGATCGTTTATTCAAGCATCTTGGGACTCAAGTTCTTGAAACTCATCATTTGGTATGAAAGCGATGTCTATTTGTACCCCGGCGATAGGATATATCCGACAAAGAATGGCGTCTTCATTAATGGTGTTTTCAAGCCAATATCGATATACAACATCTCCCCTTACAACGAGATGTTATGGAGTGAAATTAAAAACAAGATGGCCTGCCCATACAATCGAAACCAGGAAGAGGAGATATGTACCTACGCGGTGCATTGCAACGCGCGTAAGTGTCCGCATGGGTTTGCCACGAATCCACTGATTGTCAGCACAGTCAAATCCAGACATTAACGAATGTTGGTAATGTTCAGGTTACAAAGATAAGTCTCTTTGTCGCACCGTTTGCGCCGGATACCTCTCACTGGTAAACGCCATAAATAAAGCCACCCGCAGGTGGCCTTTGTCATTGTTATTCTGATTCACAAATACTCTTAATCGTAAATAAACTCGTATAGCGAAGCGTAAACGGATTACCCGGGCATTGATGGAATAAAGCGATGCCGTGTTTTATTACCTTTCGACGAATACCCCTTTTCAACGCATCATGCCTGACTTGCGCCCATAGCGACCCTGCTGGTAAAAGACGTGTAGTGAAGCCCCTGTTTCGGTGAAATTAATGAAGAAGCTGTTTGTTCAGTTTTATTTACTGCTGTTTGTCTGCTTTCTGGTGATGACCATGCTGGTCGGGCTGGTCTATAAGTTCACCGCAGAGCGTGCGGGCAGACAATCCCTGGACGATCTGATGAAAAGCTCGCTCTACCTGATGCGTAGCGAGCTGCGCGAAATTCCTCCGCATGACTGGGCACGTACGTTAAAAGAGCTGGATCTGAATCTGTCGTTTGATCTGCGTATCGAACCCCTGAAGGATTTTGATTTAGCGCCGCCGGCGATGCAGCGTTTGCGCGATGGAGACATCGTCGCCCTGGACGAGAAATATACCTTCATTCAGCGTATTCCGCGCAGCCACTATGTCCTGGCCGTCGGGCCAGTGCCCTATCTCTATTACCTGCACCAGATGCGCCTGCTGGATCTCGCCCTGCTGGGCTTTATTGCCATCTCGCTCGCTTTCCCTGTATTCATCTGGATGCGACCGCACTGGCAGGACATGCTGAAACTGGAATCCGCCGCACAGCGTTTTGGGGAGGGTCATTTAACTGAACGCATACATTTCGACAGTGGTTCCAGTTTTGACCGTCTCGGTATTGCCTTTAACCAGATGGCCGATAACATCAACGCCCTGATTGCCAGCAAGAAGCAGCTTATCGACGGCATTGCGCATGAACTGCGCACTCCGCTGGTACGCCTGCGTTATCGCCTGGAGATGAGCGAGAACCTCACCGCCGCGGAATCTCAGGCCCTCAATCGGGATATTGGCCAGCTTGAAGCGCTGATTGAAGAGCTGCTGACCTATGCCCGCCTCGATCGGCCTCAGACGGAGTTGCACCTCAGTACGCCGGATCTTCCCGTCTGGCTACAGACGCATATTAACGATGTGCAGAGCGTTAACCCTCAGCGAAAACTGCTGACAGCCATTACCCCCGGCGCGTACGGCGCGCTGGACATGCGCCTGATGGAACGCGTGCTGGATAATCTGATGAACAACGCCATGCGCTACAGCGAAACCACGCTGCGCATAGGTTTAGATTTGCAGGGGAGCCAGGCAATTCTGTGTGTGGAAGACGATGGCCCCGGTATTGAGCCAGCGGAGCGTGAAAAAGTTTTCGAGCCGTTTGTGCGCCTCGACCCCAGCCGCGACCGTGCTACCGGCGGCTGTGGTCTGGGGCTGGCTATTGTCCGTTCTATTGCCCAGGCGATGGGCGGTTCGGTTCGCTGCGAAGCGAGCGAGCTGGGCGGGGCCCGGTTCGTCTTTAGCTGGCCGATCTATCACAACATTCCTCTTCCCGTACCTGCCTGAACTAAACCGCACGCTGGCCTGACCCGGCGTGTTGTGCTATATCAGTAGTATGTTGTAACTAATTAAGGGCTATTATGGCGACTTACGATCTCATCGAAAGGCTTAACACCACATTTCGGGAAATAGAGCAGGCGTTACTGACCCTGACGGCGCAAGTACAGGGCTGCCGCCTGCTGGCCGCCCGCGTCTTTTCCCTGCCCGAGGTGGCGAAAGGCGCGGAACACGACCCGCTGAACACCATTGAGGTAACGCAGCATATCGGTAAAGTGGCGCTGGAACTGACGTTGCAGCACTATCGCCGCCTTTTCATCCAGCAGCAGTCCGAAAATCGCAGCAGTAAGGCCGCCGTTCGCCTGCCCGGCGTCATCTGTCTGCAAACGGATACCGCAACGCGTGAAGCCATTGAGGCGCAAATTACGCATATTAATACGCTGAAAGCCGCCTTCGAGAAAATCGTGACCGTTGAGTCCGGGCTGGCACCGGCTGCCCGTTTTGAATGGGTGCATCGCCAGCTTCCGGGGCTGATCACCCTGAATGCTTACCGCACGCTGACGGTACTGCACCACCCCGCCACGCTGCGCTTCGGCTGGGCCAACAAGCACATCATTAAAAACTTCACGCGCGACGAGATCCTGGCTCAGCTGGAGAAAAGCCTGAAATCGCCGCGAACGGTCGCCCCGTGGTCGCGGGAACAGTGGATTGAACGGCTGGAGCAGGAGTACCACAGCATTGCCTCCCTGCCGGCTGATACCCGTCTTAAAATAAAGCGTCCGGTCAAGGTGCAGCCTATCGCTCGTGTCTGGTATGCCGGACAGCAAAAGCAGGTGCAATACGCCTGCCCGACACCGCTGATTGCGCTCTACGATGCCGATCAGGGTGCGGTGGTGCCGGATATAGGAGAACTGCTGAACTACGATGCTGAAAACGTTCAGCATCGCTATAAACCCCAGGCACAGCCGCTACAGCTGATTATCCCGCGGCTGCACCTGTATGTGGCGCAGTGATTACCTGATGCTGCCCACCATCGCTTCCGGGCGGACCCAGGCATCAAACTCAGCGTCCGTCAGGTAGCCCAGCGCCAGCGCAGAGGCTTTCAGGGTAAGCCCCTCTTTGTGCGCTTTTTTAGCGATTTCGGCCGCTTTATCATAACCAATATGGGTGTTTAGCGCCGTGACCAGCATCAGGGACTCATTCAGCAGCTGGCTGATTCGCTCGCGATTAGGCTCAATGCCCACCGCGCAGTGCTCGTTAAAGCTCTCCATGCCATCGGCCAGCAGACGAATCGATTGCAGTACGTTGTGGATCACCATCGGGCGATAGACGTTAAGCTCGAAGTTACCCGACGCGCCGCCCATGTTGACCGCAACGTCATTACCCATCACCTGACAGCACAGCATGGTCATGGCTTCGCACTGCGTCGGGTTTACTTTACCCGGCATAATGGAGCTGCCCGGCTCGTTTTCCGGAATGCTGATTTCGCCGATGCCGCAGCGCGGGCCGGAGGCCAGCCAGCGCACGTCGTTGGCGATTTTCATCAGCGAGGCTGCCAGCCCTTTCAGCGCGCCATGGGTATGGACCAGCGCATCACAGGTCGCCAGCGCTTCGAATTTATTCGGGGCGGTAACAAACGGCTGCCCGGTGATCTTCGCCAGCTCTTCGGCCACGCGCACCGCGTACTCGGGATGGGTGTTTAACCCGGTGCCAACCGCCGTTCCGCCGAGCGCCAGCTCCGCCAGATGCGGCAGGCTGTTGTCTATATGCTTAAGATTGTGCTCCAGCATCGCCACCCAGCCGGAGATCTCCTGGCCAAGCGTCAGCGGCGTGGCGTCCTGCAGGTGCGTACGACCAATTTTTACAATGTCGCCGAAAGCCTGCGCTTTCTCGTTAAGCGTAGATTTGAGCGCGTTGAGCTGCGGGATAAGCTGCTCGCGGATAGCGATGACGGCCGCCACGTGCATGGCCGTCGGGAACACGTCGTTGGAACTCTGGCTTTTATTCACGTCATCGTTCGGGTGAACTTTCCGCTCCATGCCTCGCACGCCGCCAAGCAGCTCGCTTGCGCGGTTCGCCAGCACCTCGTTCATGTTCATGTTGCTCTGGGTGCCTGAGCCGGTCTGCCAGATGGCAAGGGGGAATTCGTCGGGATGTTTGCCCGCCAGCACTTCGTCGGCGGCATTGATGATGGCCGAGGCTTTATCGGCATCCAGCAGGCCCAGATCCTGATTAACTTTGGCGGCAGCGCGTTTGGTCAACGCCAGCGCCTGGATTAGCGAGACGGGCATTTTCTCTGTCGAAATGCGGAAATGCTCCAGCGAACGCTGGGTTTGCGCGCCCCATAGCTTGTCGGCCGGGACGTCGATGGCGCCCATGGAGTCTTTCTCGCGGCGATGCATTGTCATTACTTACTCCTTGATAACAAAGATGGGATTGCTCACATGCTTAAGAGATAAGTATTGATGACTTCTGAGAAACGTTATGGCGCTTTGTGCGCTCTTTTTGATGTCGGGTGGCGGCTGCGCCTTACCCGACCTACGAGGATGTAGGCCGGGTAAGCGTCAGCGCCACCCGGCAATTTACAGAATTACTTCACACACGCCGAACACTGGGAAGACTGGATCTGTTTGAAGAAGTCGTTACCTTTGTCATCCACGAGGATAAACGCCGGGAAGTCTTCCACTTCAATTTTCCAGATCGCTTCCATACCCAGTTCCGGGTACTCCACGCACTCCAGGCTCTTGATACTGCCCTGTGCCAGCACCGCTGCCGGGCCGCCGATGCTGCCGAGGTAGAAGCCGCCGTGCTTGTGGCACGCGTCCGTCACCTGCTGGCTGCGGTTGCCTTTCGCCAGCATGATCATGCTGCCACCGTTGGCCTGCAACTGGTCGACGTAGGAGTCCATACGGCCCGCCGTGGTTGGGCCTAACGAGCCGGAAGCATACCCATCAGGCGTTTTTGCCGGGCCTGCGTAGTAGATCGGGTGATCTTTAATGTACTGCGGCAGCCCTTCACCGTTGTCCAGGCGCTCTTTCAGCTTCGCATGGGCGATGTCGCGGCCAACAATAATCGTCCCGTTCAGAGAAAGGCGCGTTGAAACCGGATACTGCGAAAGCTGCGCCAGGATCTCCTTCATCGGACGATTCAGGTCAACGCGTACCGCTTCGCCCTCACCCGCTTTACGCAGTTCTTCAGGGATGTATTTGCCCGGGTTGTTCTCCAGCTTTTCGATCCAGATGCCGTCGCGGTTGATCTTCGCTTTGATGTTACGATCCGCAGAGCACGACACGCCCATCCCCACTGGACAGGATGCACCGTGGCGCGGGAGGCGGATCACGCGAATGTCATGCGCGAAGTATTTGCCGCCAAACTGCGCGCCCAGCCCCAGATTCTGCGCTTCGGCCAGCAGTTCCTGCTCAAGCTGCACGTCGCGGAACGCCTGACCATGTTCGTTACCTTCCGTTGGCAGGCCATCGTAGTATTTGGTTGAGGCCAGCTTAACGGTTTTCAGGGTGCTTTCAGCAGACGTACCGCCAATCACAAACGCGATATGGTACGGCGGGCAGGCCGCAGTGCCAAGGGTGCGCATCTTCTCAACCAGATAGTTCTTCAGCTTGCCCGGGGTAAGCAGCGCTTTGGTTTCCTGGTAAAGATAGGTTTTGTTGGCTGAACCGCCGCCTTTGGCAATGCAGAGGAATTTGTACTCGTCACCGTCGACGCTGTAGAGGTCAATCTGCGCAGGCAGGTTGGTGCCGGTGTTCACCTCTTTGTACATATCCAGCGCCGCGTTTTGCGAATAGCGCAGGTTATCTTCGGTGTAGGTATTGTAAACGCCGCGCGCCAGCGCCGCTTCGTCACCGCCGCCGGTCCAGACGCGCTGGCCTTTTTTACCGGTGATAATCGCCGTGCCGGTGTCCTGGCAGGTTGGCAGAATGCCTTTCGCCGCGATATCAGAGTTACGCAGGAATTGCAGGGCAACGTACTTGTCGTTCTCGCTGGCTTCCGGGTCGCTCAAAATATCGGCAACCTGCTGCTGATGCGCCGGACGGAGCATAAAGGAAGCATCGTGGAAGGCTTGCTGCGCCAGCAGCGTCAGCGCCTGCGGGTCAACTTTGAGGATCTCCTGCCCTTCAAACTCAGAGACAGAAACGTAATCGCGGGTTAACAGGTAATACTCGGTCCGATCCTGACTGAGGGGGAAAGGATCCTGATAATGGAAGGGTTTATTCGACATTGTTCTCTCACTTACTGCTTCGGTCTGTTTATTCAGGGCAGATGTTCCGCTGCCCGGCTTAAAAGCGAGTCAGCTTATCCTACACAATTTTTTAACAAAAACTGAGACTAGTACGACTTTTTACATCCGCAGGTTACTTCCATTCGGTTTATTGCTTTAATACGCGAAGTTAATTCCACATATGAATCAGGGCTTGATAATGCAAAAACTCATCAACTCAGTGCAAAACTACGCCTGGGGAAGTAAAACTGCGTTAACGGATCTCTACGGTATCGCCAACCCGGACAACCTGCCGATGGCAGAGCTGTGGATGGGCGCGCACCCGAAGAGCAGCTCAAAAATTGAAGATGCCAGCGGCCAGGTGCGCAGCCTGCGTGATGTCATCGATGCCGACAAAGCCGCGCTGCTCGGCGATAAAGTGGCGAATCGTTTTGGTGAGCTGCCTTTTCTGTTCAAGGTATTGTGCGCCGACCAGCCGCTCTCCATTCAGGTTCACCCGAACAAAAAAGCCTCTGAGCTGGGCTTTGCCAAAGAAAATGCCGCCGGTATTCCGTTAGACGCCGCAGAGCGTAACTACAAAGATCCTAACCACAAGCCGGAACTGGTTTTCGCCCTTACCCCTTTCCTGGCGATGAATGCCTTCCGCGAGTTTTCCGAGATCATCTCCCTGCTGCAACCGGTCGCTGGGGCTCACAACGCGATCGCCCACTTCCTGGAAAACCCGAACGCAGAAGCCCTGAGCGCGCTGTTTGCCAGCCTGTTGAATATGCAGGGCGAGGAAAAATCCCACGCGCTGGCGGTGCTGAAAGCCGCGCTGAACGGCCAGCAGGGTGAGCCATGGGACACCATTCGCATAATTTCCGCGTTTTATCCGGACGACAGCGGCCTCTTCTCTCCGCTGCTGCTGAACGTGGTGAAGCTCAACCCGGGCGAAGCAATGTTCCTGTTCGCTGAAACCCCGCACGCCTACCTGAACGGCGTGGCGCTGGAGGTGATGGCTAACTCCGATAACGTACTGCGCGCGGGCCTGACGCCAAAATACATCGACATCCCTGAGCTGGTTGCCAACGTGAAGTTCGTGGCGAAACCTGCTGCGGAGCTGCTTACTCAGCCGGTGAAAAACGGCGCAGAGCTGGACTTCCCGATTCCGGTTGACGATTTTGCCTTCTCCCTGCATGACCTCAGCGCAGACGAAACCGCCATTGCACAGGAGAGCGCCGCGATCCTGTTCTGTGTGGAAGGCGAAGCGACGTTGCATAACGGTAGCGAGCGTCTGCTGCTTAAACCGGGGGAGTCCGCTTTTGTCCCGGCAAACGAGTCGCCTGTCTTCGTGAGCGGCACTGGTCGCCTGGCGCGCGTTTTTAATAAGCTTTAGGGACTTACTGAATTTTTTAACAACTCTTGCTAAGCTAGTAACAGGCGTTGTAACACCAGGCGGTTTTAACCGCCTGGTTTCATTTTAGGGATAATCGCAATGAAAAAATCGGTCGTAGCGGTAGGAGTGATTGTTGCTTTAGGCGTGATCTGGACGGGTGCTTCCTGGTATACCGGGAAACAGCTGGAAAGCCGTCTGGCAGAGATGATGGCACAGGCAAACAGCGAAATTAAGCGCAGCGCGCCTGAAGCAGGTCTGGAGCTGAGCTACCAGAACTACCAGCGTGGCGTCTTTACCAGCCATATGCAGGTGGTGGTGAAGCCGGTAGCGGGCAATCAGAACGCCTGGCTGAAACCGGGCCAGAGCGTGGTACTGGATGAAGTGGTCAGCCACGGTCCGTTCCCGCTGGCACAGTTGAAAAAGTTTAACCTGATCCCCTCTATGGCATCCGCCAGAACCGTACTGGTAAATAACGAGGTGACGAAGCCAATTTTCGATATGGCGAAAAATGAGTCGCCGTTCGAGATCAATACCCGCATCAGCTATGCCGGTGATACGCGTTCCGACATCGACCTGAAAGCGCTGAATTACGAACAAGGCACCGATAAAGTCGCCTTCAGCGGCGGTAATTTCCAGCTTGATGCCGATCGCGACGGCAAGAATGTCTCTCTGACCGGCGATGCCGCCAGCGGCCTGGTGAATTCAGTCAATGAATATAACCAGAAGGTCCAGCTTACCTTCAACAACCTGAAAGCCAGCGGCAATAGCCGTATGACCGATTTTGACGAGCGTATTGGCGATCAGAAGCTGAGCCTCGATAAGATCGCCATTGCGATTGAAGGTAAAGAGATGGCAGTGCTGGAAGGCATGGATCTGGACGGCAAGTCTGACGTTTCCAAAGACGGTAAAAGCATCAACACCCAGCTGGATTACAGCCTGAAAAGCCTGAAAGTACAGAATCAGGACCTGGGTACCGGCAAGCTGTCACTGAAAATTGGCAACATTGACGGCCAGGCATGGCACGAATTTAGCCAGAAATACAGCAAAGAGAGTCAGGCTCTGCTGACCGATGCCGCCCTGCAACAGAACCCGCAGGCGTACCAGCAGCAGGCGATGGCCGTGCTGTTTAATAACCTGCCGATCCTGCTGAAAGGCGAGCCGGTAATTACCGTTGCGCCACTGAGCTGGAAAAACGACAAAGGCGAAACCAACTTCAACCTGTCGCTGTTCCTGAAGGATCCGGCGGCCGCGACCGGCGAGCCGCAGACCCTGGCGCAGGAAGTTGACCGCAGCGTGAAATCGCTCGACAGCAAGCTGACCATCCCGATGGATATGGCAACCGAGTTCATGACGCAGATTGCGAAACTCGAAGGGTATGGTGAAGAAGATGCAGGTAAACTGGCAAACCAACAGGTGAAAGGCCTGGCGGCGATGGGCCAGATGTTCCGCATCACGAAGGTGGAAGACAACACCATTTCCACCAGCCTGCAATATGCTAATGGCCAGGTAACGCTCAACGGCGACAAAATGCCGCTGGAAGATTTTGTCGGCATGTTTGGTATGCCGACGCTGGGCATTCCGGCACCGGCTGAACCGGCAGCGCCGCCAGCAGTACCGCAGCAGTAAACGAAAAACCCCTCGCATGAGGGGTTTTTTTATTGCCAGGCGATGTGCAGCGAAGATTACTTCACCGTCACTAACCGCGCCGCCACAATCTGATGCCCGGCCTGCACGTCCGTATTTTCAATACGCTGCATAATTCGGTCTGCCAGGGTGTATCCCATTTCACGAGCCGGCGTCGTCGCCCAGACGATGGGGAGATCGTCTAGCGCATTTTCACCGACATCCGCAAATGCCCCCAGCGCCACCTGATGGCCGAAGAACGTTTCTACCCCGCCCTCACCGCTCTGGCGTCCGGCGCGGATCAAGCCGAACCACGCCCCCATCGCAATCACATCGTTATAGCAAATCACCGCGCTGATTGTCGGGCTGTTGCGAAGCAACGTGCCGATGGCTTCGGCGGCTTTTTTCTGGCTGGACTCACACTCCACCACCCATTCGCTGTGAAACGGCAGGCCGTATTTGATGAGCGTGGAGCAGTAACCGCCCACCCGCTCCGCACGCGTCAGGGACGAGCTTTTACCGCCGAGCCAGGCGATGCGCTGATGGCCGCGATGAATAAGATGCTCGGTCAGCATTTGCGCGGCCTGCATGTTATCCGGCCGAAGGGTATCGGCTTCGTCGAGATAGCTGGCGCGCGACGCAAACACCAGCGGTACGCCTTTCTGCGCCGCGCGCTCACACAATTCACTGCCCACACCGGACGCGCCGGCCACGATCACCCCATCCACCCCTTGCGTCAGCAGCATATCCAGCCTGGAGAGCAGCTGCTCCGGTTCGCGCCCACCGTGGAGCAGGAAAACCATTCGCCCCTGCGCTTCAAGCGCCTCGGTAAGCCCGGCGGTCAGTTCTGCATAAAACGGCGACGCGAGGTCGCGAACAATCAGCCCTATCACCCCGCTTTGCCCACCGCGCAGCGCCGACGCCTGGCGATTACGCACAAAGCCCAGTTGCTCAACGGCCTCGTTGACGCGCTGACCCGTAGCAGGAGAGATACGCCCCTTCCCGCTCAATACCAGCGAAACGGTGCTAACGGAAACCCCCGCCGCCAGCGCGACATCGTTGATGGTGATCTTTTTCGCTACAGCCATGTGGTGGCGTGACTCCTTGATAATGAGATCGCTAAAACGTTTTATCAATACGTTATCTTTATACTACCAGTAAAAGCCTGAGAATGTGATTTAGCGCGCACTAAAGTTTGATAAAACGTTTTATCTTTTCGCCCCATCGCGGTCGTTAAATCTCTTTCTACCATTTAAGGAGTCGTTTTATGACGACGAAAGCAGCACAAAAAATATCGCTGTGGGAGTTTTTCCAGCAACTGGGCAAAACCTTTATGCTGCCCGTGGCGCTTCTCTCTTTTTGCGGGATCATGCTGGGGATCGGCAGCTCGTTAAGCAGCCATGACGTCATTACTCTAATCCCTTTCATCGGAAATCCGGTACTTCAGGCTATCTTCATCTGGAGACTATTAAGTCTTTTAACGAAGTGGCTTGATGTTGGATTGATGTGCGGTAACTTCTGCTATGTTGCCGCGATACGATTTGTCATGTGCAATGAACTAACGTCGTTTCGCGGTAACTTTATGCCCCACCCATGCCCCATCACACCACCCTGTCATCCTGCATCACGCTGTTGATGAAGAACGTCACCCGCCCCATCACCTCAACCTCTTCCGCAGCCTCCCCCTCTATCGCTTCACCATCATCACAAATCAGCGCCCTGCCCATGACCCTGGCAAACTGAGTCCGTCCGCCGCTGAGGATTAGCAGAACCTGATTCTGTGCCAGTCTGGTGCACGGCTCGATAACCGCAAAGCCAGACGAGGTTTCGAGGATGCGGCTGTCCATGCCGATCCCGCAGATAATTTCCGGAGATAAACGCGGTGCTACGAAATCAGCCGCCGGTGAAGGAAATCCCATCAGTGCACCCTCCCCATGTTGCGAAGGATCCAGTATCTGTTATCACTGCCGTCAGTTGTCTTATCTGCAAAACCGGGTTGATAGCGTTCTATCCATGTGTTCGCTTCTGCGCGGCTGAAATGCCAGTTAAACCCCCGCAACTTTTTGATGAAGTTGTCTGTTCTCAGATAACGGTAGCCTTTAGGGTTAACCTCTATTGCCGCGACGAAGGCGGTGTGTATATCTGCTGTGCGTGGCATCATTACCTCACAAAAATACTGTACATAAACACAGTATCATATTGACAGGGCTATCGGTCAATGCAGATATTGGCTATCAATTTTCGTTGGTGTGCAGATTACTGTCCAAACGGGGATTTTGCTCTTGCGTCGACACTGTAAATGCATCTTTGCGTCGCTGGTTCCAGAGGCTGTCCACGGGCATTTCCACGCGAACACTTACGAACTGGTCGGCGGGAATATCGACCGGTTCGCCATCCGCCACACCCTTCAATACGTTCCTCGCAAATGACGGCGCTGTAGGGTATTCCCGGTGGAATGTTTTTACCAGCACCGATCCGTCTGCATTTACCTCATAATCCAGCCAGACAAGGGCTTGCCCATTGCGATCTTTAGGTATATCAAACCCGCCATCTATCCCACCCCATGCAGCGTCAGCGTTCAGCCCCATACACCCCTCAATCAGATACTCACCGATAGCCTGGCGGGTTACAGTGCATCCTTCAGATTCATCGTTAAGCTGACACGAACCATCACCGAACAACTGCACAATCGGAGAAGCGGCTTTTAACGTACCGTCAGATGCACGGGTCGTATTTCCGGTGTGGTAAATCTGCATCCAGCCAGAATCATTGCCATCCGCCATACTCATGAACTGAATAATTTTCCCGCTAAGAATCAGCGCAGCAAATGATTGTTGCGCTGCCGGAGTGCTTCCACTCCCAATATCACGGTCTGATAACCGGATGCCAGAACCATACATTCCAGGACCGCCAGAGGTCGCGGGATTAACATTGCAAAAGCGGGTTCCCTGGCTTTTGTCCCAGATGTCTGAAATTACAGGAAGATTTTTTGAACCGACACCAAATGAACCTGGTGCCAATACATCGTTATCCCCTTCGCCCGTGTTCTTTGTTGCAGATGTTCCCAAACCGAGGTTTGTGCGAGCGTCAGCGGCATTCGTTGCTCCGGTCCCACCGTCAGAAACTTCAACCGCCCCATTGCTCCCTTTCTGGACCATTTTGCCGATCGCCGGAATGGTTACACGAGCGCCGTTGATGGTAACGGTGATGTTCTGGTTTGCTGAGGTGGTGGCGAACGTCTCCCACGCGCCGATGTTCTCGTCGTACTCGTTGATGAGCTGAGACATGCTCTGCGCCAGGCCGTCGACCGAGAGACTATCAGTAACAAGAATGCCGTACTTCTGGCCGCTCAACGCCGGAGACGCGGCAGGCGTAACCGTCAGTGACGTCGCACTGTTGATGGCGGTGATCTGAAACATCTGTACCGGGTTAGAAAGAACAAACAACGTCTGGCCAACCCGGATCTGGCTGGCGGGTGCCGTCCAGTTCGTACCGGTGCCGGTGGCTGTATTTCCGTTAATGTCGATGGTGCCAGTGTTATAAAGCATATTTTCTCCAGGCAATAAAAAACCCCGCCGGAGCGGGGTTTGTTCAAAACTGAATGGGTTAGTGGCAGGTGGTGCTGGTGAACGTGTTGGCGCTCACCCATGACCAGTTAAAGGGATAACCGGCGCGGTACTGCGTCTGATTGTTTTGCTTGCGGACTCCGTAGATCTGGACGCTGCTTTCCTGTCCGCCGACCAGGGCTGTTCCGGTGCATACGGGTTGCTGCTTCTCAATAACGCCAGCGCAACCGGAGAGCAATACCGCTACCGCCAGGCAAAGAATCATATTTTTCATAGTGGTTATATCCCAGGGCATTCATGAAGCTACACAATAACAATATGAATCAACGGGATATAATTGATTTGGTAGATCAATTATTCAAAATTGATCGTTCAAAACGATCAATCATAGTTGGCGCAGTTGATGGCCATAATCACGTTCCTCAGATTTGAATACGCGACGTTTTGAAGGTTGCCGCCAGGGGTTGTCTGCGGCCTGGCGAATATCCGCGTATTGCTTCCCTCAAGTTTTGCCATGCTTTTATATATTGCCATGTATGGCTGCTGCTGACCGCCAGCCGATATAACCCCGGTAATTAGCCCCAGCATGGCAGGCATACAGGCCCACTTCCCCGCCAGAGTTGTATTGATGTTGTATCCTGAGCTGGCATCCACCCCGGCGGTACCGAGGGTGACTACATCACTCAGCGTGCGCGTTTCGTTTGTTAAAATCAGCGTCCCTGATGCATCCCACACAGCCAGCCCGTAGTCTGGCTTTGTCTGCGGGAAAATAGAGAAAAAATAAACGTACGCTGTGCCGGTTGCATTCGGTCTGAGAAAATCAATCGTGATGGTGTTCCCGCTTATCGTCTGAGTTATTTCGACCTCAACCGTGCAATGAACGAAGGCGACAACAGGCTGACCTGCGGGGAATGTGTGCGTCACTTTGGTATTGAACCCCGATGTTCCCTGAAGTGCCGCTGTCTTTCGCGCCTGAAGAGCGATTGGCGAGCTGTTCGCGGTCACCCATACTTCCCCGCTCGTGGTCGTCAGTAAAACGCCATACTCCGCCATTTATGCCCTCTCGATCTGGAAAATGAGATAAGCCGCTGCCGCAGGCTCAGTCCCTGCTGAGTAGTCGGTATCACCTGCTGCTGACACTGTTGCTGTTCCCCCCGAAATGGTGATCTTCCTCCGACTCGTACCAAACTGATCGCCGTTCATGCTCTGAAAATAGGTCAGCCTGCAACCCGGTGGAAGCGCTACGGTGTAAGAGCCTGTTTTCTGGTTCTGGGCCAGCTGGAGATAGCCACAAACGCTGACAGGCTTAACGCCATAGTTGTTTACCTTGCCTGATGCGTCCCATGTCTGAACACCATATTCCGCCATTCATTTCTCCTGAAAAAAGAGGCCCCGTAAGAGGCCTCCCGTTACCATGTTCCCGTGATTCTCCCGATCTGCACCCTCAACACATTGTTGGAATCCCGCACGCTGATTGTCTGGTTTGTCTGTTTCATGGCCCCCTCACCAGCTGTCGAACCGTAGTTCTCAAACGTACCGCCCTTATCCAGCCTCCACCCGACTGAGCCAGCGACATAGTTATTGGACTGGATGTAGTTGCCGATCTTGGCGTTGCTGATGGTGCCATCACCTATAAGCGCGTCTCTGATGAACACCTGCCCATTCTGGATAACGAACGGAAGGGTCACCGTAGCTCCGGCCTGGTGCGTTACGGCGAAGCGGTCAGCCAGGAAGATAACCTGCGACTGCATACCAGAAGGCGTATTCTCAACGCCGATCCCCATCCCAGCCGCGTAATACTGACCGTTGCTGGATAACCCGACCTTGATGCTGTACATCGCCTTCAGGTCGCCGTTGACGTTCGCAATGGCCTGCGCGTTGGTGGTGATCGCTGAAGTATGCCCGTTGATGGTCGCCGTGATGCCGTTTATCTGCGTGGCCGTGGCCTGCTGGTAATCGGAGAAGGTCTGGTTCAGGCTGTTGATGGATGCCTTGTTGCCGTTCACGTCAGTCTGCAAACTCAGCAGCGAACGCGCCGTTGCCTCCTTCTCGTTGACGATCACCTCATCAATGCGGTCCAGCTGCGCGCTGTTACCGGCGACCGATGCAGACAGCGTTTTGCGCGCAGCCACCTGCGCCAGGTTGCCCTGAATAATCGCGATGGCGGAGTTCTTCACTCCTCCCGCCATGCCGTCCACAGACACGCTGATGTTATCGATTCGCTGGCCCAGCGCGGTATCAGCGGTCGCAACGGTCTGCTCAAGCTCGCTCAGAGAAGAAGACACATCTCCGACCGTGATCGACAGGTTTGTAACGCTGGTCTGAACCTTCCCGATATCCTGGGCGTTTTTGGCGATTTCCTGCGCCTGTTGCGCCAGTTCGTCGTTGGCCTGTTTGATGTCGTCAGCCATGCCAGCAATTTTTTCATTGCTGTCTACCGCGTTCTCGATCAGGTCTTTGAACGTATCGGAGCCTTTCATGTCCTCCAGGATTGCACCAGTGATATCACTGAAATCGTCCGTTGGTTTTCCAGAAGCCTCTACAAATCCTGAAACGCCAAATGCATTACGAGTTCGAACATAAACGTAATAAACATGGTCAAACTTAAGTTTTTGGATGGTCCACTGATTGCCACGGCCAAGGAATTGAGCTTTATTCTCAATGTCGTCGGACAATGGAATCGGAGTCTCACCTGCGTACCAAAATTCAAAAGAAGTATCAGATGTGGCAGTAACAGACATGACCGGAACTAAAGTGGCCTGAAGTGGGCCAGGTATCCACTGAACCGAGTTCGGGGGCTTAGGCGCTCCGATAATCAGGCTTACCTGAGTCTCAGCGCCTTTCATTCCATTTTCGTTTCGACCACGAACCCCAAGCGTGTAACTTCCTGCATTCAGGCCGTAAAACTCATATCGGAACTGATCGGTCTCATACTGCGCAACTAATTTCCCATCAGCACTGTAAACGTACAGTTCAAACATCAGCTTTTTAGTGGTTGTAGCTGTTTCCCAGGTTGCTGTGACCTGAATGGTCTCAGAATTTGTGTTAATGATGCGCAGATTTTCAATGTTTGGCACACGGTAGCCATTAAGGGTATCGCTGGGAATGTCAAAAACAGCCCCCTCATCAACAATGGCCTGCTTATTTGGATCGTGCTGGGAGGCGCTAACGCTGTAGACAGAGTTATTTTCTGTTTCGGCAACGCTCAGAATCCTGAAAAGGCGGATCGCCACGCTCGCGGTGGAAATGGCAAATACGGTGCCTGCCCTGACCCAGTCCGGGGTTGTTTTTAGGGTAACACTATTCCCTGCAACACCATCAATTTCGTAGCGTACAAACTTACCATCTCTCCCCATGATCGACATGGTGGATCCATCAGTAACCACCGATGAGTCGACCGCATCAACGACTATGGACCTCCCGGAGTAAGACATTATTCGCCCACCGAGTCGCGTTCCGGCGTAGTCATTGTCCATCACTTCAACGATGTCTCCTGGGGTGAAGTGGATGGCGTCACGCGCCATCTGAAAGGACAGCCTGCTGCTTTCACGTTTCGCTGTTTCAAGTAGCCATTTACCAGCCCGCCATGCCTGACCACGTGAGGTACAGCCAAACGCCTCCAGAGTGGTCTCGTTGTAGTTTCCTTTGGCAATCATCTCATCATCGGAAACGTACTCTTTCACCTGCTCCCAGCCGTTATCCGGGTCAGTCCATGACACAACAACTGCATTGTATTTCTCTGAACGCTTTACAGAGCTTCGTTTGAACTCGCCATTCACAACGTTGGCGTTCGTGATTGTCGCAATCGGATCTTGTGGCGCATCCAGCATGACAGAAAGGCGCAGGCCGTCCCACAGCGCAATTCCACGGAACATGCTCGCTATCTTGTCGAGAATGTCTCTCGCACTAGCCTGCTCTGTGATGTAGGCGTTTAGCGTCATGCGTGGTTCTTTTCCGCCGTACCCATCATCAACAAGCTGATCGCAATATTGAGACAGAACATAGAGTGCACCGTCATCAACATCGATGTAGCCGGCACGTTTAGCCAGTCCGAAACGGGTATTCTTCGCCAGCTCTCTGAACAACCATGCCGGGTTATTGGTCCAAGCCTGCTTAAATCCACCCAGCCATAAACCGGAGTAAGTACGGGTTATCGGGTCATAGTTGTCTGGTACAGACACAATCAGCCCGCGGAGATGGTAAGTACGGCTTGGAGTGTCAGTGTACTGGTCACGGTCGATAACAGCGCCAGCGATGGCTGAAAATGGATAGCTCAGATTGTCGTCGGTGATTTCACTGTAGCTATTCCAGGTAGTGCCGTTGGACAGCAAATCGCTGCTGCTGTCCGGTGTAATGCGGCGAACGCGAATATCAAACGGCTTGATATCCGGAGCATCAATAAGATGGGCCTCAAGATATTCGCCTGATATCTTCCCGGTGATGGTCACGGTCTTTTCAATAACCCAGCCTGAAGCGCCAGTTCTGCTCTCCAACACCAGAGTGTTGTGGTCAACTAAAACT
>NZ_NRIQ01000032.1:0-1467 GCF_020224095.1 Enterobacter sp. CCUG 70166 | reverse complement strand
TCCGTCCCCGCTTCCAAGAGCAACGTACGACTGGGCATACCCAATCGGCTCTCCATTCAGCATTGCAATGTATGGAGTGACGGACTCTTGCGCTAAAACGCTTGGCAAGTACTGTTCCTGTACGTCAGCAAGTGTCGGGCGTGCTTCTTCTCCGCCCCACCACTCGACGATATGAGATCGATTTAGCCACTCATAGAGCATCGCAAGGTCATGCTCAGTCATGAGGCGCAGTGTGACGGAATCGTTGCTGTTGGTCACGATGCTGTACTTTGTGATGCCTAACGCCTGAGTTGAGGGGCTTTTGCGGAGTAGGCGCAGCCTGCGTAGCAAAAGTCCCGCTCCAACGATTTGTTATGCCGCATCTGCTACTCGGCGACTGAGCGATTTTTGTGTGCTTTGACAACGTTCGCTGTGTGCTGGAGCAAGTCTAGACCGCCCGGTAGACCGTGCCCGGGAATGACGACCTCTGCTTCCGGGTAGTGTTTTTGAATCCGCTCAACGGAGGTGGGCCATTCAGCCAGATCGGCATCGGCCACGTTCCCCGCAGACGTGCTTGACAACTCATGAACGGCACAACCACCGTATAGCACGTTCGCTGACGGGACGTATACAACCAGATTGTCGGTCGAATGCGCAGCACCAGGATAGAAGAGCTCTACTGGACCGAAGCGCACTGCGTCCCCGCTCGATGAGAGTCCTTCTAGAGAATGCGTGGGAATCTCGTTCCCCTCTGCCTCGGCTAGCCGGCGTGTCGACGGTGATGCGTACGTTGCCACCCCAGCCGCCCGAAGGACATCAACGCCGCCGACGCGGTCGTCATGAAAGTGCGTGGAGACTGCACGCGTTACGGGAAGTCCAATTTGCTTTTCAATCTCCGCGAGAAGTGCCGCTGTGTTTTTCGCACCCCACGCTGTATCAATCAAAAGCAACTCATCACCATCACGGACAATGAGACCATTGGACGGGTAGACCGCGCCATCAAACGACTGCGTTGCGATATGCGACCAAACACCATCGGCAATCTGGTAAAGTCGGACCTCTCCGACCGGAATTTCGTTGACTGTCGGATACTCACCACTCGGCTCCCCGGAATGGGCTAACGGACTTGCGACAGCCATGACAGACGCGGTCATGTAGACCAATAAACTACTAATAACTTTTAACATCAAGACTCCATAGGGGTGGGTGCGGCATAACTTTGTTTTAGGGCGACTGCCCTGCTGCGTAACATCGTTGCTGCTCCATAACATCAAACATCGACCCACGGCGTAACGCGCTTGCTGCTTGGATGCCCGAGGCATAGACTGTACAAAAAAACAGTCATAACAAGCCATGAAAACCGCCACTGCGCCGTTACCACCGCTGCGTTCGGTCAAGGTTCTGGACCAGTTGCGTGAGCGCATACGCTACTTGCATTACAGCTTACCAACCGAACAGGCTTATGTCAACTGGGTTCGTGCCTTCATC
>NZ_NRIQ01000031.1:0-6000 GCF_020224095.1 Enterobacter sp. CCUG 70166 | reverse complement strand
ACAGGGAGAGGGAGAAAACATGATGCCCTTACCCTGCGGGAGAGGGAGAAAAGCGGATGCAAAACCGCTGCTTGCGGCGGTAAGCGTAGACATCTTCCACGTGCCCGTTTTTAATCCGCGTTTGCAGCCCGCGCCAGTAGCTGGCGCGGAACAGATCGGCATGCATCTCTTCAAATAACGGCCCGATGCGTGGGTCCGCACACAGCCAGTGGCGAAACTCCTCCGGAAACACATCGCCCGGCGAGACGCTGTACCACGGCTCGCTGGACAGTTCATCTTCCGGATAGCGCGGCGGCGGGATATCGCGGAAGTTCACCTCGGTCATGTAGCAAATTTCATCGTAATCGTAGAACACCACCCGCCCGTGACGGGTGACGCCGAAGTTTTTAAACAGCATATCCCCGGGGAAAATATTGGCAGCGGCGAGCTGGCGGATGGCGTTGCCGTACTCTTCGATGGCATCACGTAAAGCCTGGCCCTCTGACTGTTCCAGCCAGATATTTAGCGGCACCATACGGCGCTCAATGTAGAGATGGCTGATCGCAATCTTATCGCCAAGATCGGTAATTTTCGTCGGCGCTTCCTGCATGAGTAGCGTCATTAGCGCCGGATCGATCTGCTGCTTATCCAGCACAAAGTTTTCAAACTCCTGGGTATCGGCCATTCGCCCGACGCGATCGTGCTCTTTTACCAGCTGATAGCAGGCACGGACGTGGAATGCGGTCATCTCTTTCTGCGGGGCGAATTTATCCTTAATCACCTTAAACACCCGATCAAAGCCCGGCAGCGTGAAGACCAGCATCACCATGCCGCGGATACCCGGCGCTTCGATAAACTGCTCATCAGCCGTGGCGACATAACGCAGGTATTCCCGATAACTCTCCGTTTTGGCATGCTTCTGACAGCCAATCGCCATATACAGCTCGGCGGTGGTTTTGCCCGGCAGGATCTCGCGCAGCCACTCCACCAGGGCGGCGGGCAGCGGGGCGTAGACCATGAAATAGGAGCGGGCGAAGCCAAATACGATACTCGCCTCAGCGCTGGTAGTCAGGCAGGTATCGACAAACAGTTCGCCGTCGTCGGTACGGTGAATCGGCAGCAGAAACGGCACGATGGCTGTCGGCGTAACCAGTTTACCCACCAGCCAGGCGGCCTTATTGCGGTAGAAAAGCTCGTTGGCAACCTGCAAATGGCTGCGGCTGAGCACCGCCTCGCCGAAGGTTTCACTGAGATACGCGTGGATATAGCCGATATCCCGGGGTTTATTCTCCCACGGCAGGCGCAGCGGCAAATCCGTTAAGACGCGGTGCAGGAGCTTTTCCCAGCCGCGATCGGGAAAGAAATCTTTCGCCAGCGGACGCGGAATGGTACGGAAGCGTCGCTCGGGCTGGGAGCTGAAGATAAATAACCGCTCAGGAGATAATGAGCGGTGGTCAAATAACCGGCAATAGACGGAGTTAAAAAAGCTCTCCGCAATCTCGAAGCGCGGGTAGTCGGGTAACAGATGGGTGTAATGCTCTTTCACGCGCAGTAAAAATTCCGCATCCGGGCTTTTACCGTCGGTGATACAGCGCAGTTGTTCCACCACCAGACCTACGTGGTGATCATAGAGATGGATACGCTGCTTCATGGCCTGCTGAACCGCATGCCAGTCGGCGTGCTCAAAACGCTGTTGCGCGCCGGATGTGACTTCCAGAAAGCGGCCATACTGGGCATCGAAGCCCTGCAAAATAGTTTGGGCAATCAGTAATTCCAGAACACGCGACATATATTCCCCCTCACCCCAACCCTCTCCCCGAGGGGGGAGAGGGGGAAAGATCAGAACTGTGCTTCTTCCGTTGAACCCGTTAATGCCGTGACGGAGGAGGTCCCGCCCTGAATAATTGTGGTCACATTATCGAAATAGCCGGTTCCCACCTCCTGCTGGTGCGAAACGAAGGTATATCCCTCTTTACCCGCTGCAAATTCTGGCTGCTGTACCTTCTCAACATAGTGCTTCATGCCTTCGCCCTGTGCGTAGGCATGCGCCAGGTCGAACATGTTGAACCACATGCTGTGGATACCCGCCAGGGTGATGAACTGGTACTTGTAGCCCATATCCGACAGCTGCTGCTGGAAGCTGGCGATGGTCGTGTCGTCCAGATTTTTTTGCCAGTTGAAGGACGGTGAACAGTTATAGGCCAGCAGCTTGCCCGGATATTTCGCATGAATCGCATCGGCAAAGCGCTTCGCCAGCGCCAGATCCGGCGTGGAGGTTTCACACCAGACCAGGTCGGCGTAAGGGGCATACGCCAGGCCGCGGCTGATCGCCTGTTCAATACCGGCATGCGTGCGATAGAACCCTTCGCTGGTGCGTTCGCCGGTGATGAATTCGCTGTCGTACGGGTCGCAGTCAGAGGTGATCAGGTCCGCTGCGTCCGCATCGGTACGGGCAATCACCAGCGTCGGCACGCCGAGCACGTCAGCAGCCAGACGCGCAGCAACCAGCTTCTGGATCGCTTCCTGGGTTGGCACCAGCACTTTCCCGCCCATATGCCCGCACTTCTTCACCGACGCCAGCTGATCTTCAAAGTGTACGGCCGCTGCACCGGCCTCAATCATCGATTTCATCAGCTCAAAGGCGTTCAGCACGCCGCCGAAACCGGCTTCCGCATCGGCGACGATCGGCAGGAAATAGTCAATAAAACGCGGATCGTGGGGCTCGATGCCCGCCGCCCACTGGATCTGATCCGCACGACGGAAGGTATTGTTGATCCGATCTACCACTGACGGCACCGAGTTCGCCGGGTAAAGAGATTGATCCGGATACATGCTGGAGGCCAGGTTAGCATCCGCCGCGACCTGCCAGCCGGAAAGATAGATAGCTTCAATTCCGGCCTTCGCCTGCTGCAATGCCTGACCGCCAGTCAGTGCGCCGAGGCTGTTGATATAGCCTTTTTTAGCCCCCCCGTGCAGCAGATCCCACATTTTCGCCGCGCCGTTCTGCGCCAGCGTACACTCCGGGTTAACCGAGCCGCGTAACTTCACCACTTCCTCTGCGCTGTACGGACGGCGAATGCCTTCCCAGCGCGGTTGGGTCCACTCTTTTTGTAACTCTTCGATCTGTTGGGTACGGGTTTTCATGTGCAGATGCTCCATATTGTTATGTGGTGAATTACGCCAGGAAGCGGTAGCCCGGCAGGGTCAGGAAGTCGATTAAGTCATCAGAGGTGGTGATTTGCTCCATCAGGCGCGCAGCGTCATTAAAACGCCCGCTGCTGAAGCGGTGCTCGCCCAGTTCGTCCTGGATGACCCGCATCTCTTCGGCCAGCATCTGACGGAACAGGGCTTTGGTGACCGGTTTGCCGTTGCTGAGCGTTTTTTGATGATGGATCCACTGCCAGATGGAGGTACGTGAAATTTCCGCCGTGGCGGCATCTTCCATCAGGCCGTAGATCGGCACGCAGCCGTTGCCGGAGATCCATGCCTCGATGTACTGCACGGCGACGCGAATATTGGCGCGCATGCCCTCTTCCGTACGCTCGCCCGCACACGGCGCAAGCAACTGTTCTTCTGCGATTGGCGCATCGTCTTCACGGGTGACAAACAGCTGGTTTTTGTTGTCGCCGAGTACGCGGTTGAAGACCTCCATCGCCGTGTCGGCGAGACCGGGGTGGGCAATCCACGTCCCGTCGTGGCCGTTACGGGCTTCCAGCTCTTTATCGGCTTTCACCTTGTTGAGCACCTGATTGTTACGCTCTGCGTCTTTGCTCGGGATAAACGCCGCCATGCCGCCCATCGCAAAGGCGCCGCGTTTGTGGCAGGTCTTAATCAGCAGGCGCGAGTAGGCGCTGAGGAACGGTTTATCCATGGTGACAACCTGACGATCCGGCAATACCCGGTCGGCATGGTTTTTCAGGGTTTTGATGTAGCTGAAGATGTAATCCCAGCGGCCGCAGTTCAGGCCCACAATATGGTCACGCAGCGCATGGAGGATCTCATGCATCTGGAATACGGCTGGCAGGGTTTCAATCAGCAGCGTGGCCTTAATGGTGCCGCGCGGCAGGCTGAAGCGGTCTTCTGCGTAGCTGAAGACTTCACTCCACCACGCCGCTTCCTGCCAGGACTGGGTTTTCGGCAGATAGAAATAGGGGCCGCTGCCTTTCGCCAGCAGGTTCTTATGGTTGTGGAAGAAGTACAGCGCAAAGTCGAACAGGCTGCCCGGAATCGCTTCTCCGCGCCACGTAACGTGTTTTTCTGGCAAATGCAGACCGCGTACGCGGCAGATCAGCACCGCCGGATTCGGTTTGAGCTGGTAAATTTTACCGGCTTCGTTGGTATAGCTGATGGTGCCGTTGACGGCGTCGCGCAGGTTGATCTGCCCGTCGATAACTTTCTGCCAGTCCGGCGCGAGGGAATCTTCGAAGTCCGCCATAAATACTTTGACGTTGGCATTCATGGCGTTAATCACCATTTTGCGCTCTACCGGGCCGGTGATCTCTACGCGACGATCCTGTAAATCTTCAGGGATTCCGCGAATTTTCCATTCACCATGACGAATGGAAGCGGTTTCCGAAATAAACCCTGGCAACTTGCCGTTATCGATCTCCTGCTGTTGATGAATGCGTGCCGCCAGCAGTTTATTACGCTGTGGCGTAAAGCGAGTCACCAGTTCAGTCAGAAACTCTACCGCTTCTGCCGTCAAAACTTGCTGTTCTTGCTCGCCATTCGGCTGGGTAAAGGTCAGTCCATCGACCGTTGTTGCCTGTTGAGTCATCGTTCTGCTCCTCATCAAAGATCCAAAATCACGCCCCCGATGCGAGCGAAAGATCGTTGTTTAGTTTTCGCTCAGCAGAATTAAGACTATCTATAATTTTTCCAAAATCAAAAACAATTTCCATTTTAATTCATATCCAATCACAACTGTATGATTAATATGGGATTAAAGTTTTTCACGATGTTGAGTTGGTTTTCGGAAATAAAAAAGGCACCCGAAGGTGCCTGAAGTGAATAGCTGAAACGCTTTAGGATCGTTTAATGCAGACGATTACTCCAGCGTCGGATTCATGTGGCGCAGATCGTACGGCGTAATCTGGTAGACGTAATAGTTGAGCCAGTTAGTGAACAGCAGATTTCCGTGACTACGCCAGGTTGCCCGAGGCGTGTTTTGCGGATCGTTTTTCGGGAAATAGTTGTACGGGACATCCGGATTCAGACCCGCTTCAACGTCACGAAAATACTCTGACGCGAGGGTATGCGGATCGTACTCAGGATGGCCGGTAACGAACGCGATGCGTTTGTCTTTACTGGCGAACAGGTAGGCATCGCCGTCTTCCGTTTCGGCCAGGATTTCCAGGTCGGTGTAATCGCGGATCAGCTGTGCCGGAAAATCGGCGTAGCGAGAATGCGGAGCCAGGAAAGTGTCATCGAAACCACGCGTCAGCAGCGCATGCGGGTGAAGAATGTGGTGTTCGTATACGCCAGAAAGTTTGTCGCTGCGGGTTTGCTTGGGAATGCCATAGAGGATATTCAGCGCGGCCTGTACCGCCCAACAGACAAATAAGGTGGACGTGACGTGATCTTTTGCCCACTCCAGCACCTGCCTGATTTGTGGCCAGTAGGCAACGTCATTAAATTCCACCAGACCCAGCGGTGCGCCGGTGACGATCAGTCCATCGAAATTCTCATCGCGAATATCTTCAAAATTACAGTAGAAGTTATTCAGATGCTCAGCAGGCGTGTTGCGTGACTCACGGGCGTCAATGCGCAGCAGCTGGATATCAACCTGAAGCGGAGAGTTGGAGAGCAAACGCAGGAACTGGTTCTCCGTTTCGATCTTTTTTGGCATCAGATTGAGAATAAGCACCTTCAGCGGGCGAATTTCCTGACCTGTCGCACGCGAAGCCGTCATGACGAAGACATTCTCTTCACGCAAGAAATTGACGGCTGGTAGCTCGTCCTGCACCCGAATCGGCATAACCTTAAATCCTCACAACACACGTATAAACGTTTAGACATCCA
>NZ_NRIQ01000030.1:0-2463 GCF_020224095.1 Enterobacter sp. CCUG 70166 | reverse complement strand
CACCTTCCGGCCGCCCGCTAGCGGACCCTGGTCAGGTTCCGCGAAGGTGGGCGCAGACATGCTGGGCTCGTCAGGATCAAACTGCACTATGAGGCGGCGGTTCATACCGCGCCAGGGGAGCGAATGGACAGCGAGGAGCCTCCGAACGTTCGGGTCGCCTGCTCGGGTGATATCGACGAGGTTGTGCGGCTGATGCACGACGCTGCGGCGTGGATGTCCGCCAAGGGAACGCCCGCCTGGGACGTCGCGCGGATCGACCGGACATTCGCGGAGACCTTCGTCCTGAGATCCGAGCTCCTAGTCGCGAGTTGCAGCGACGGCATCGTCGGCTGTTGCACCTTGTCGGCCGAGGATCCCGAGTTCTGGCCCGACGCCCTCAAGGGGGAGGCCGCATATCTGCACAAGCTCGCGGTGCGACGGACACATGCGGGCCGGGGTGTCAGCTCCGCGCTGATCGAGGCTTGCCGCCATGCCGCGCGAACGCAGGGGTGCGCCAAGCTGCGGCTCGACTGCCACCCGAACCTGCGTGGCCTATACGAGCGGCTCGGATTCACCCACGTCGACACTTTCAATCCCGGCTGGGATCCAACCTTCATCGCAGAACGCCTAGAACTCGAAATCTAACGTCCGTTCGGGCATCGAGGTCCATGTCGGGGTGGGACGGGCCCGTGGCTTCAAGATCACTTGCAGTCCGACCGCGATGTCTTGGTTGCGCGAGAGGTTGTCGATATCCTCCACTTCCATCATCAACCCTGGATAATGCCGCCGCCGTCATCGCCGCCGACGCCCGTGCCGGGCTTTTCGGGCCTGTCAGGCTTGCTCGGCCTTCAGCCTGCCTGGGCGAGATCTCCGGCGGACGGATTAACGGCGGAGCTTCGCCGCCTTTCGTGCGTGTGAAGGCCGAAGATAGTTCTCTCAAAAACATCCGTTTATGAGAGATACCAAATGTCATTTTCAGAAGACGACTGCACCAGTTGATTGGGCGTAATGGCTGTTGTGCAGCCAGCTCCTGACAGTTCAATATCAGAAGTGATCTGCACCAATCTCGACTATGCTCAATACTCGTGTGGGCTCTGTTGCAAAAATCGTGAAGCTTGAGCATGCTTGGCGGAGATTGGACGGACGGAACGATGACGGATTTCAAGTGGCGCCATTTCCAGGGTGATGTGATCCTGTGGGCGGTGCGCTGGTATTGTCGCTATCCGATCAGCTATCGCGACCTTGAGGAAATGCTGGCGGAACGCGGCATTTCGGTCGACCATACGACGATCTATCGCTGGGTCCAGTGCTACGCCCCGGAGATGGAGAAGCGGCTGCGCTGGTTCTGGCGGCGTGGCTTTGATCCGAGCTGGCGCCTGGATGAAACCTACGTCAAGGTGCGGGGCAAGTGGACCTACCTGTACCGGGCAGTCGACAAGCGGGGCGACACGATCGATTTCTACCTGTCGCCGACCCGCAGCGCCAAGGCAGCGAAGCGGTTCCTGGGCAAGGCCCTGCGAGGCCTGAAGCACTGGGAAAAGCCTGCCACGCTCAATACCGACAAAGCGCCGAGCTATGGTGCAGCGATCACCGAATTGAAGCGCGAAGGAAAGCTGGACCGGGAGACGGCCCACCGGCAGGTGAAGTATCTCAATAACGTGATCGAGGCCGATCACGGAAAGCTCAAGATACTGATCAAGCCGGTGCGCGGTTTCAAATCGATCCCCACGGCCTATGCCACGATCAAGGGATTCGAAGTCATGCGAGCCCTGCGCAAAGGACAGGCTCGCCCCTGGTGCCTGCAGCCCGGCATCAGGGGCGAGGTGCGCCTTGTGGAGAGAGCTTTTGGCATTGGGCCCTCGGCGCTGACGGAGGCCATGGGCATGCTCAACCACCATTTCGCAGCAGCCGCCTGATCGGCGCAGAGCGACAGCCTACCTCTGACTGCCGCCAATCTTTGCAACAGAGCCCTCAATAACGTGATCGAGGCCGATCACGGAAAGCTCAAGATACTGATCAAGCCGGTGCGCGGTTTCAAATCGATCCCCACGGCCTATGCCACGATCAAGGGATTCGAAGTCATGCGAGCCCTGCGCAAAGGACAGGCTCGCCCCTGGTGCCTGCAGCCCGGCATCAGGGGCGAGGTGCGCCTTGTGGAGAGAGCTTTTGGCATTGGGCCCTCGGCGCTGACGGAGGCCATGGGCATGCTCAACCACCATTTCGCAGCAGCCGCCTGATCGGCGCAGAGCGACAGCCTACCTCTGACTGCCGCCAATCTTTGCAACAGAGCCTCCGTCGCCATGCTCACCTCGCTTTGGTGCACACGAGTATTGAGCATAGTCGAGATTGGTGCAGATCACTTCTGATATTGAACTGTCAGGAGCTGGCTGCACAACAGCCATTACGCCCAATCAACTGGTGCAGTCGTCTTCTGAAAATGACACATGGCATCTGACATCAAGTTAGGGTATGCCTCAATCTGAC
>NZ_NRIQ01000029.1:0-74622 GCF_020224095.1 Enterobacter sp. CCUG 70166 | reverse complement strand
ATAAATTGTTAAAGAGCAGTGCCGCTACGTTTTCGCTGCGGCGCGGGGTGTGCATATTACGCTTTCCCGCTTCAGAGTCAAGCGTTTATTTTGCTTTTCTCTGCTGACCCGGCGGCGTGTATGCCGTTGTTCCGTGTCAGTGGAGGCGCATTATAGGGAGTTCTTCTGAAGTGACAAGCACTAAATACAAAAAACTTTTCGTTCGCTCACTTTTCAAACTCAACGCTTATTCAACCCGCGAATCGTCCGTTAAACGTGCAATTTCACGGGCAAAACTGGCCACTTGATCCCAGTCGGTATAAACCACTTCTTTACGCGTATCCGTTTCCCCGCCCGTCATCTTCATGATCAGGCGGATCATAAAGCGGTCATACCAGCGGTAACGCGGGTAACGCAGCGCGCCCGCAAAGACAGAACAGATATCGGGCTGCCATGGCGAGCTCAGCAAAAACTTGCGCGTATAGCTGTTAGTCTGCGGTGTACGCTTCTCTGCTTTACGGGCAACCAGGTTGACCGAGTAAAACGCGCCGGGCAGCTTAGCGAGCTCCGCCGTATGCTTTTTCACAAAGCGATCCAGCGCCGGATGGAAATGACCGTAACGAATTGAAGCGCCAATGACCACACGGTCGTAATCCTGCCAGGCAATCTGTTCAGTGCGATTCAGGTTCACCACATCAGAATAAATGCCCAGCTCTTTGAGTTCAGAAGCCAGATATGAAGCAATCTCACGCGTTTGCCCATCACGCGTTGAGAAAAGAATTAACGTTTTCACCAATGTCTCCTTACTCACGCCAGAATGTTGGGGTAAACAGCACCAGCAGCGTAAAGACCTCAAGACGACCAAACAGCATATTGGCGATTAAGATCCACTTTGCCACCGGGTTCATACTGGCGAAATTATCCGCCACGACACCCAGCCCCGGCCCCAGGTTGTTTAACGTTGCCACCACAGAGGCGAAGGCAGAGAAATCATCCACGCCCGTGGCGATAATCGCCAGCATACTGACAATAAAGACCAGCGCATAAGCGGAGAAGAATCCCCACACCGCTTCGAGGATACGCTCCGGCAGTGCACGATTGCCCAGCTTGATGCTGTAAACCGCATTCGGGTGGACGAGACGTTTAAGTTCACGGTTCCCCTGCTTGAACAGCAGCAGAATACGGATCACCTTCAGGCCGCCGCCCGTCGACCCGGCACAGCCGCCGATAAACGCAGAGCACAACAGCAGCACCGGCAGGAACAGCGGCCAACGCGCAATACTGTCCGTGGTGAAACCGGCGGTTGTCGCCATCGATACCACCTGGAAGAAGGCCTGGTTCAGGGTCGTGACCGCCGAGTTATAGACATCGTGGAACCATAGTACCAGGGTACAGATGATCACCAGGGTCAACTGGACGCCAATAAACATCCGGAATTCCGGGTCGCGCCAGTACACCTTCAGGCTCCGTCCGCTAAGCAACGAGAAGTGTAGACCGTAGTTACAGCCTGAGATCAGCAAAAAGATGGCAATGATGGTATTGATCGTCGGGCTGTCGAAGTACCCAACGCTGGCATCGTGGGTGGAGAACCCGCCGATAGCGATAGTGGCAAAGCTGTGCCCGATGGCATCAAACGCAGGCATCCCGGCAAACCACAGCGCCAGCGCGCAGGCCACCGTCAGCAGGACATAAATAAGCCAAAGGGTTTTCGCCGTCTCCGCAATACGCGGGCGCATCTTGTTATCTTTCAACGGGCCAGGCATTTCAGCCCGGTAAAGCTGCATCCCCCCGACGCCCAGAATCGGCAGGATAGCCACCGCCAGCACGATGATCCCCATACCGCCGAACCACTGGAGCATCTGCCGGTAAAAGAGAATTGCATGCGGGAGTGAATCCAGCCCCACAAGCGTGGTGGCCCCGGTGGTCGTTAATCCGGAGAACGATTCAAAAAACGCATCCGTGACGGTGAGATTCGGTTGTTCAGAGAAGATAAACGGCAGCGCACCCACGCTTCCCAGTACCGTCCAGAACAGGACCACGATCAGAAAACCCTCCCGGGATTTCAGTTCACCTTTCTCACGGCGGTTTGGCCACCACAGCAGGGAGCCAATCGTCAGCGCGACAAAAAAGGTTTGCGTAAATGCACGCCCCGCGCCGTCCCGGTAGATGAGCGCCACCAGTCCGGGAATGATCATTGTCCCGGAGAAAAGTATGACCAGCAATCCAACGATTCGGGTAATGGCACGAAAATGCATCTCTGCCGCTTCCTTAGGTATTCAAAATTGTGAGGTGGGGATTATTCTTCAATCGGCAGTAATTGCAATGAACCGCGACTAAAATCAGCGAGTTTTGCTGAAAAAGCAGCCAGTTCCGCCTGAGGAAGCGCCACGCGTAATTGCACCATTGCCTGATAATCACTGTGTGCGATGACGCCGTTAAACTGTTTAAGCAGTGCTTCGATACCCGATAGCTGGGCGTAATCGCATAACAAAGTATATTCCGTAAGTGGCGTTTTGCGGGTTGTTATCAGCAGATTAAGCGCCTGCTGGACACCCCCTCCGTAGGCTTTCACCAGCCCTCCGGTGCCTAACAAAATGCCCCCGTAGTAGCGGACCACGACGGCGGTGATTTCACCCACGCCGCTGCCCATCAACTGGGATAGCATCGGTTTTCCGGCCGTACCCGCCGGTTCACCGTCGTCAGAAAACCCGAGCTGCTGTGAGTCGTCTGGCGGCCCTGCGACCCACGCCACACAGTGATGGCGGGCATCGGGGTGCTGCGCGCGGACGGACTCGACGAACGCCTTCGCCGCCTCCACGCCGTCAGTATGCGCCAACAGCGTGATAAAGCGGCTTTTCTTGATTTCCTCAACAAAGGTGACCGGCTCGGCCGGTATCAGCCAGCTTTCCATCAGGCCAGCTTCAGATCTCGCGTCATGTTCTCGATGCTGTTCTCGTGAATAACCACGTTATCTTCGATACGAATGCCGCCATACGGCTTCAGCGCTTCAATTTTCTCCCAGTTGAAGTGCTTGCTGAACTGCCCTTCGCGCCACGGCGCCAGCAGGGATTCAATAAAGTAGATACCCGGCTCGATGGTCAATACCATACGCGGCGCCAGAACGCGGGTGCAGCGCAGATAAGGATATTTAGACGGTGCCGCCAGGTGCGTACCGGTATCATCCTGCATAAAGCCCGCGACGTCATGAACCTGTAAACCCAGCGGGTGGCCGATACCGTGCGGCATAAATGGCCCGGTCAAATCGTTCTCAACCATCGCCTCTTCGCTCATGTCTTTGACAATCTGATGCTTACGCAGCAGTTTAGCGATGCGCTGATGGAACTGGATGTGATAATCCACATAGCTGGTTCCGGCCTTCATGGTGCCAATCAGCGCCAGCTGTTCATCGTTCACGTCTTTGATCAATTGCGCAAAATCAGTATCCGCATTCGCCGCCCAGGTACGGGTCAGGTCTGCCGCATAGCCATTGTACTCAGCCCCCGCGTCCAGCAGGAAGCTGCGCATCTCAGCCGGAACCTGATGATCCAGTTTGGTGTAGTGCAGAACCGAGGCATGTTCATTCAGCGCCACGATGTTGCTGTACGGCACGTCGGTATCGCGGTGGCCGGTCGCCGTCAGGTAGGCCTGATTGATATCGAACTCGCTCATACCGGACTGGAACGCTTCGTGCGCCGCACGGTGGCCATTCACCGCCGTTTTTTGCGCTTCACGCATGCAGTAAAGTTCGTAGTCGGTCTTGTAGGCGCGATAGTAGTGCAGATAATCCAGCACGCCTTTCGGGTTGAGTTTATCTGCCGGAATATCCAGACCCAGCGCCCGCTCAGGAACCGGACCAATGTAGCCGATGTTCCCACGCGCCGCTGGCAACTGGCTGCCAATGCCGTCTGCTTTTGGCAGCGCAATCACGTCAATTTCTTCGGTCCAGAATGAGGTCGGCAGCGGCTCCACGTTGTGCCAGTAATCGACCGGCAGGTAGAACCACAGTTTCGGCTTGTTCACGCCATCCACCAGCAGCCAGCAATTTGGAACCTGCGTGACAGGCACCCAGGCTTTAAACTGCGGGTTAACCTTGAAGGGATAAGCGTGGTCATCAAGAAAAGTATTCATCAGCTCGCCGGAGTGGATCAGCAGGGCATCCAGCTTGAAGCGGGCCAGTACATCGCGGGTACGTTCCTGTAGGGTAACGATATGATTTTTATAAAGCGAAGCCAGTGAGTCCATCATTCTTCCTTTCGTTTTTTTGACCTCAAGTCATCGCATCTTAGCACACCTCACTCCGGCTGCGTGATTTCCACCGACCGTGATCAGCGCAGCAATTTCTTAATGACTAATTTGCATTTTATTAACATAAATTCCACACTCCGTTTCATCTGGTATGACCAGATCCAATTGCTGGATTCAGGAGACCGACATGCTCTACAAAGGCGACACCCTGTACGTAGACTGGCTGGAAGATGGCATTGCCGAACTGGTGTTCGATGCCCCCGGCTCAGTGAACAAGCTTGATACCGCGACGGTGGCCAGTCTTGGCCAGGCGCTGGATGTACTTGAAAAGCAATCAGATTTGAAAGGGCTGCTGCTGCGCTCCAACAAAGCGGCCTTTATCGTTGGCGCGGATATCACCGAATTCCTGTCGCTGTTCCTGGTGCCCGAAGAACAGCTGAGCCAGTGGCTGCACTTTGCGAACAGCGTCTTTAATCGTCTGGAAGATCTGCCTGTCCCGACCCTTTCTGCCGTTAACGGTTACGCGCTGGGCGGCGGCTGCGAATGCGTGTTAGCCACTGATTACCGTCTGGCGACCCCAGACCTGCGCATCGGCCTGCCGGAAACCAAACTGGGCATTATGCCGGGCTTTGGTGGCTCGGTGCGTATGCCGCGCATGTTGGGTGCCGACAGCGCGCTGGAAATCATTGCCGCAGGTAAAGATGTCGGCGCGGAACAGGCGCAGAAAATCGGTCTGGTGGACGGCGTGGTTAAGCCTGAAAAACTGATTGAAGGCGCTGTAGCCATTCTGCGTCAGGCGATTAACGGCGATCTCGACTGGAAAGCCAAACGTCAGCCAAAGCTGGAGCCGTTGAAGCTCAGCAAAATTGAAGCCACCATGAGCTTCACCATCGCCAAGGGCATGGTGATGCAGACGGCGGGTAAACACTACCCGGCGCCGATCACGGCGGTGAAAACCATTGAAGCGGCAGCCCGTCTGGGCCGTGATGAAGCCCTGAAGCTGGAAAACCAGAGCTTTGTCCCGCTGGCGCACACCAACGAAGCCCGCGCGCTGGTTGGTATCTTCCTTAACGATCAGTTTGTGAAGGGCAAAGCCAAACAACTCACCAAAAACGTTGAAACACCAAAACACGCGGCGGTACTCGGCGCGGGCATTATGGGTGGCGGCATCGCCTACCAGTCTGCCTGGAAAGGCGTGCCGGTAGTGATGAAAGACATCAACGAGAAATCCCTGACGCTGGGCATGACCGAAGCGGCCAAGCTGCTGAATAAACAGCTTGAGCGCGGCAAAATTGACGGTCTGAAGCTTGCAGGCGTGATCTCCACCATCCAGCCAGTACTGGAATACAGCGGTTTCGACCGTGTGGACGTGGTGGTTGAAGCGGTCGTCGAGAACCCGAAAGTGAAAAAAGCGGTGCTGGCCGAAACCGAAGACAAGGTACGTCCGGAAACCGTACTGGCCTCCAACACCTCCACTATTCCTATCAGCGAGCTGGCAAGCGTGCTGAAGCGTCCGGAAAACTTCTGCGGAATGCACTTCTTTAACCCGGTGCATCGCATGCCGCTGGTCGAAGTGATCCGTGGGGAAAAAACCTCCGACGAAACCATCGCCAAAGTGGTGGCGTGGGCGAGCAAGATGGGCAAAACGCCAATCGTCGTTAACGACTGCCCGGGCTTCTTCGTTAACCGCGTGCTGTTCCCGTACTTCGCCGGTTTCAGCCAGCTGCTGCGCGACGGCGCAGACTTCCGCAAAATCGACAAAGTGATGGAAAAACAGTTCGGCTGGCCGATGGGCCCGGCGTACCTGCTGGACGTTGTCGGCATCGACACTGCCCATCACGCGCAGGCGGTGATGGCGGCGGGCTTCCCGCAGCGCATGCAGAAAGATTATCGCGACGCCATTGACGCCCTGTTCGACGCCAACCGCTTTGGGCAGAAAAACGGTCTGGGCTTCTGGCGCTATAAAGAAGACAGCAAAGGCAAACCGAAGAAAGAAGAAGATCCGGCGGTGGATGGCCTGCTGGCCGACGTCAGTCAGCCAAAACGCGACTTCACTGACGATGAGATCATCGCCCGGATGATGATCCCGATGATCAACGAAGTAGTGCGTTGCCTCGAAGAAGGCATTATCGCCAGCCCGGCAGAAGCCGATATGGCGCTGGTGTACGGCCTCGGCTTCCCTCCGTTCCACGGCGGCGCGTTCCGTTGGCTGGATACGCTCGGCAGCGCTCGCTATCTCGATATGGCTCAGCAATATCAGCACCTCGGTCCGCTTTATGAGGTGCCGGAAGGTCTGCGTAACAAAGCGCGCCATAACGAACCCTACTATCCAGCAGTTGAGCCAGCCCGTCCGGTTGGCACGCTGAAAACGGCTTAAGGAGTCACAATGGAAAAGGTTGTCATTGTTGATGCAATTCGCACCCCGATGGGCCGTTCAAAAGGCGGTGCATTCCGTAACGTGCGTGCGGAAGATCTCTCGGCGCACCTGATGCGTAGCCTGCTGGCGCGTAACCCGGCGCTGGACCCTGCTGCGCTGGACGATATTTACTGGGGCTGCGTCCAGCAGACGCTGGAGCAGGGTTTCAACATCGCCCGTAACGCGTCTCTGCTGGCGGAGATCCCGCATTCGGTTCCGGCGGTCACCGTCAACCGTCTTTGCGGTTCGTCGATGCAGGCGCTGCACGACGCGGCACGGATGATCATGACCGGCGATGCGCAGGCCTGTCTGGTGGGCGGCGTGGAGCACATGGGCCACGTGCCGATGAGCCACGGGGTCGATTTCCATCCGGGCATGAGCCGCAACGTGGCGAAAGCCGCCGGTATGATGGGCCTGACCGCCGAGATGCTCTCCCGTCTGCACGGCATCAGCCGTGAAATGCAGGATGCCTTTGCCGCGCGCTCACATGCCCGCGCCTGGGCCGCCACGCAGTCTGGTGCCTTTAAGAATGAGATCATCCCAACCGGCGGTCACGACGCAGACGGCGTACTGAAGCAGTTCAGCTACGACGAAGTTATCCGTCCTGAAACCACTGTTGAAGCGCTTTCTACCCTGCGTCCGGCGTTTGATCCGGTCACCGGCACGGTAACGGCGGGCACCTCGTCTGCCCTGTCCGACGGTGCCGCCGCCATGTTAGTGATGAGCGAAAGCCGCGCCCGCGAATTAGGCCTGACGCCACGCGCCCGCGTGCGTTCGATGGCAGTCGTGGGCTGCGATCCTTCCATCATGGGTTACGGTCCGGTCCCGGCGTCAAAACTGGCGCTGAAAAAAGCGGGGCTGAGCGCAAGTGATATCGACCTCTTTGAGATGAACGAAGCGTTCGCCGCGCAGATCCTGCCGTGCATTAAAGATCTGGGGCTGATGGAACAGATCGACGAGAAGATTAACCTCAATGGCGGCGCGATAGCCCTCGGTCACCCGCTGGGCTGCTCCGGGGCGCGTATCAGCACCACGCTGATCAACCTGATGGAACGCAAAGATGCCCAGTTCGGACTGGCGACGATGTGTATCGGGTTGGGTCAGGGGATCGCGACGGTGTTTGAGAGAGTGTAAATGTAAATAAGGAAAAGTATCTTAAAGCCAATGACGTCAGAACAAGGCGGCAAGCGAGCGAATCCCGATGAGCTTACATTAGTAAGTGATTCGGGTGAACGAGCGCAGCCAACGCAGTTATGGCGCCATTGGCGAAGAGAGACAGTTTAGTTGCCGTTCTTCCCGCCTGTCAGGGGCGGGTTTTTTACATTATTGCAGCAGCGAAATATCCGCCACGCGCAGGAACAGCTCACGCAGTTTCTCAAGCATCGAGAGACGGTTAATACGCAGCTCTTTATCTTCCACGTTCACCATCACCTTCTCGAAGAAGGCATCAATGACGTCACGTAGCTCCGCCAGCTCCACCAGCGCTTCCTGGTAGCGACCTTCCGCGAAATACGGCTCCAGCTTGTCGCGCAGCACCACAACCTGCATCGCCAGAGAAATCTCTTCCGGCTCTTTCAGGGTTGCAGCGTTTACGCGTTCGTTCAGCGTCTCGTCGGATTTCGCGAGGATGTTGGATACACGCTTGTTGGCCGCGGCCAGCGCAGACGCCGCTTCCAGCGTACGGAAGTGGGATACCGCTTTCATACGCGCATCGAAATCTGCCGGACGGGTCGGACGACGCGCCAGCACCGCCTGAATGGTATCAACGGAGTAACCTTCGTCCTGATACCACGCGCGGAAACGACCGAGCATAAAGTCGATAACATCATCCACAACCTTCGCGTTGGTCAGCTTATCGCCGTACAGACGGACCGCTTCTTCGGTCAGCGTTTGCAGATCGAGATTGAGGTTCTTCTCTACGATGATGCGCAGCACGCCCAGCGCAGCACGACGCAGCGCAAACGGGTCTTTGTCGCCTTTCGGATGCTGACCGATACCGAAGATACCCGCCAGGGTGTCCATCTTATCGGCAATCGCCACGGCGCAGGCAACCGGGTTAGACGGCAGATCGTCACCGGCAAAGCGCGGCTGATATTGCTCGTTCAGGGCCACAGCCACGTCTTCCGCTTCGCCGTCATGACGCGCGTAGTGCATGCCCATCACGCCCTGGGTGTCGGTAAATTCGAACACCATGTTGGTCATCAGGTCGCACTTGGAGAGCAGGCCCGCGCGGGTAGCGTGGTTAACGTCGGCACCAATTTCACGGGCAATCCAGCCGGACAGCTCCGCGATACGGTCAGTCTTGTCGCGCAGCGTACCCAGCTGCTGCTGGAAGAGTACGGTTTGCAGACGCGGCAGGTTATCTTCCAGACGTTTTTTACGGTCGGTGTTGAAGAAGAACTCGGCGTCCGCCAGACGTGGACGCACCACTTTCTCGTTACCGGAGATAATCTGGCTCGGATCTTTCGATTCGATGTTCGCGACGAAGATGAAGTTTGGCAGCAGCTGGCCGTCGTTGGCGTAAACCGGGAAGTACTTTTGGTCACCCTTCATGGTGTACACCAGCGCTTCAGCCGGAACGGCCAGGAATTTCTCTTCGAATTTCGCGGTCAGTACAACCGGCCATTCGACCAGAGAGGTCACCTCTTCCAGCAGGCTATCGCTCAGATCGGCATTACCGCCAATTTTGCGCGCCGCTTCTTCGGCGTCAGCTTTGATTTTGGCTTTACGCTGTTCGTAGTCAGCAATGACCTTACCGCGCTCCAGCAGGATCTGCGGGTACTGATCAGCATTGTCGATGGTGAACTCCGGCTCGCCCATAAAGCGATGGCCGCGGATCACGCGATCGGACGCCACGCCCAGAATGGTCGCCGGAATAACGGTATCGCCCAGCAGCAGGGTCACGGTGTGAACCGGACGCACAAAGTGTACGTCAGACGCTCCCCAGCGCATCAGCTTAGGAATCGGCAGCTTAGCCAGCGAGGTCGCAATCATATCTGGCAGCAGCGCTTCCGCGCTTTCGCCTTTCACATGGGCACGATACAGCAGCCATTCACCTTTGTCGGTGGTCAGACGTTCGGCCTGATCGACGGTGATACCGCAGCCGCGCGCCCAGCCTTCAGCCGCTTTGCTCGGCTTGCCTTCCGCGTCGAACGCCTGGGCAATGGCCGGGCCACGTTTTTCAACTTCGCGATCCGGCTGAGACGCCGCCAGATTTGCCACTTTCAGCGCCAGACGACGCGGTGCAGCAAACCACTCAATTTTACCGTGCGCCAGGCCAGCGTTATCCAGCTCAGCAGTGACGTTCGCAGCGAAAGATTCAGCCAGGCTGCGCAGGGCTTTTGGTGGCAGCTCTTCAGTGCCGATTTCCACCAGGAAAGTTTTCTCAGACATGGCCGCCTCTTATTTGTTTCGGTTGCACATCGGGAAGCCAAGGGCTTCACGGGACGCGTAGTAAGCTTCAGCAACGGCTTTGGTCAGGGTACGAATACGCAGAATGTAGCGCTGACGTTCAGTCACGGAGATCGCTTTGCGGGCATCCAGCAGGTTGAAGCTGTGGGCAGCCTTCAGAATACGCTCGTAGGCAGGCAGCGGCAGCGGAGTCTCCAGCGCCAGCAGCTGCTGGGCTTCTTTCTCGTACTGCTCGAAGCAGGTGAACAGGAAGTCCACGTCCGCGTATTCGAAGTTATAGGTGGATTGCTCCACTTCGTTCTGATGGAACACGTCGCCATAGGTGGTTTTACCCAGCGGGCCGTCGCTCCAGACCAGGTCGTAAACGCTGTCTACGCCCTGAATGTACATGGCCAGACGTTCCAGACCATAGGTGATTTCGCCGGTGATCGGTTTACATTCCAGACCGCCAACCTGCTGGAAGTAGGTGAACTGGGTCACTTCCATGCCGTTCAGCCACACTTCCCAACCCAGACCCCAGGCACCCAGCGTTGGGTTTTCCCAGTTATCTTCCACGAAACGAATGTCGTGAATGGTCGGATCCATACCCAGCTCTTTCAGTGACCCGAGGTACAGTTCCTGAATGTTGTCGGGCGATGGCTTAATCACCACCTGGAACTGATAGTAGTGCTGCAAACGGTTCGGGTTTTCGCCGTAACGGCCATCGGTCGGACGACGGGATGGCTGAACATAGGCGGTCGCCATCGGCTCTGGCCCTAACGCGCGCAGGCTGGTCATCGGGTGTGAGGTGCCTGCGCCAACTTCCATGTCCAAAGGTTGAACAATGGTGCAGCCCTGACGAGCCCAGTAATCCTGTAAGGTCAGGATCAGGCCCTGGAAGGTCTTGGTATCAAACTTTTGCATAGTATTTCGTGCTGGATACGTGTGGTTTTAAATGGAAGGGATCAGTATACCCGCTGGCTGCAAGATATACAGTACGAAACGGGGTTGTTTAGGGAAAATTGGGGAATAAGCCCTACAGCCAGAACCTGCGAAGGCTCTGGTTGCTGCTTATACGAGCAATTTAGCGCATTGAGAGATGTAAAAACTGGCCGTCTGCATCAAAAGAGCAGACAAAGCCCTCTTTACGCGCCGTATAGCCTTTCAGTTCATAGCTGCCCTGAAAGCGCTCGAAGCCGTTAATATGAATTTTCTGTGCTTCGGAATTATAGCGGTGAGCCGCCTGATCCCTGCACAGCTGTTCCATATTCAGGGAACGCTCCGGGCTCATTTTCCCCTGCTGCGCTTTTTGGACTGGAGCCTCCTGAGAAGCACTGCACCCTGCTAATAAAAGCAGCAGAAAGAGTGACGCCCCACGCTTCATCATCATTTTTATTACCGCCCTGGTCAGTGGCTGTTATTTTTAGTAGCAACACGTTTATAGATTAATGTTCAACATTCTGCGAATCTCGCCAGCTCCCGACAAGACAGCCTGGCTAAACTCAGAATTTTCCAAGGGAAAAGTTTTACGCAATCGCAGTCACACTTTCTTTATCAGGAATACAGAGGAACTGATGCAGTCAAAAATTAACTGGATTGATAACCTGCGGGGAATAGCCTGTCTGATGGTGGTGATGATCCACACTACGACCTGGTATGTCACGAACGCGCACAGTATCAGCCCTGTTAACTGGGATGTCGCCAATATTCTGAACTCAGCCTCACGCGTGAGCGTCCCGCTGTTCTTTATGATTTCCGGTTTTCTCTTTTTTGGCGAGCGTAGCGCGCAGCCGAGACATTTCATCCGTATTGTCTCCTGTTTGCTGTTTTACAGCGCCATTTCGCTGCTCTATATCATCCTGTTCACTTCAATTAACGCTGAACGTTCCCTGCTCAATTTGTTGCAAAAACCGGTGTTCTATCATCTGTGGTTTTTCTTCGCGATAATGGTTATCTATCTGGTTTCGCCGTTAATTCAGGTAAAAAACGTTAGCGGTAAAATGCTGCTGGCCTTGATGGTAATAATCGGGATCGTGGCAAACCCGAATACCGTCTCACAGAAAATTGATGGCTTTGAATGGCTGCCCGTTAACCTCTATATCAACGGTGATACGTTTTATTACGTGCTGTACGGCATGCTGGGGCGCGCCATCGGCATGATGGAGACGCAGAAGAGAGGAATAAACTGGCTTTGCGCGGCAGCATTTATCGCCGGTGTGTTTATTATCTCTCGAGGGACGCTGCACGAGCTGCAATGGCGCGGAAACTTTGCCGATACCTGGTATCTCTACTGCGGGCCGATGGTCTTTATCTGCGCGGTTTCGCTGCTGACTCTGGTTAAAAACACCCAGAATGACCGCCCGCTTCCGGTGCTGGGGTTTATCTCTCGCCACTCGCTGGGCATTTACGGTTTTCACGCGCTGGTGATCCACGCCCTGCGCACCCGCGGCGTTGAGCTTAAAAGCTGGCCGGTGCTGGATATTGTCTGGATATTTACCGTTACGCTGGTTGTCAGCCTGCTGCTCTCAATGCTGCTGCAACGCATCGATACACGCAGGTTTGTGAGCTAACCCGGTTGAAGGCTGGCAGGCCGGGTAAACGTTAGCGCCACCCGGCTCCTGTTTATGACATTAGCGGTAAAAGCTGCTGATAGATTTTGCGGAAAACGTCTCGTCTTTCAGCGTAGCGAGCATGATTTTTCGCATCAGGACGATGCTGCTGTTCAAGCGGCAGCTGGGGCAAAAGCTGGGGCAGTGGTTTATCCCGGTTCAGCGCAATTTGCGCCAGCCGTGCCGCACCGAGCGCCGGACCAACATCTCCCCCAGTACGATAGTCCAGCTGCAACCCGCTGATATCGGAAAGCATCTGCCGCCAGTAGCTGCTTCGTGCTCCGCCGCCAATTAACGTAATGCTGGATGGCGTCAGGCCACAGTCATGCACGACATCCATGCCGTCCGCCAGCGCATAGCCGACCCCTTCAAGCACCGCGCGCGCCAGCTCTGCCGGGCCGTGCTGATGGGTAAGGCCGAAGAAGACCCCTTTCGCTTCCGGGTTGTTATGCGGCGTCCGCTCGCCGGAAAGGTACGGTAAAAACCAGACCGCACCGGCAGTATCATCCGCCTGCTGTGCCGCTGCGATAAGCGCCGGGACGTCCGCCATTCCGGTCAGCTTTGCCGCCCAGTCGAGGCAGGAAGCCGCGCTCAGCATCACCGACATCAAATGCCATTTACCCGGCAACGCGTGGCAGAAGCTGTGTACGGCGCTTTCAGGGTTACTACGATAGCCGTCACTGACCGCAAAATAGACGCCGGAAGTGCCGAGCGAGAGCATGGCCTGTCCTGTCTCCACCATCCCCACGCCGACCGCACCCGCCGCATTATCGCCACCGCCGGCAACGACAGGTACGGCTGGCATATTCCAGCGTTCAGCAACAGAAGGCTGCAAAGCGCCCGTGATATCACTGCCTTCAAACAGCGCAGGCATATGATCGCGCGTCAGCTGGCAGGCATCCAGCATCGCTTCGCTCCAGTCCCGTTTCGCCACGTCGAGCCACATCGTGCCCGCGGCGTCAGACATGTCGCTGGCAAAATCCCCCGTCATGCGAAAACGAAGGTAGTCTTTCGGCAACAGAACTTTCGCCACCTGACGAAAAATCTCAGGCTCATGGCGCTGCACCCACAGGAGTTTTGGCGCGGTAAAACCGGGCATCATCAGGTTGCCCGTAATCTCGCGGGACGCAGGCACACGCTCCTCAAGGATCGCGCACTCTTCCGCACAGCGGCCATCGTTCCAGAGAATAGCCGGGCGCAGAACGCGATGCTGGCTATCCAGCAGCGTGGCGCCATGCATTTGCCCGGCAATGCCCAGCGCTTTCACGTCGCGCAGGCTGTGCTGCTCACCTAAGGCTTTCATCGCGCGGTCCGTCGCCTGCCACCACTGCTCCGGATCTTGTTCCGACCAAAGTGGCTGCGGGCGTGAAACCTGCAACTTTTCAGTCTGCGTGGCTAACACATCGCCCTGCTCGCTTAACAGGATGGCTTTCACCCCCGACGTGCCAAGATCGATCCCGATATACATGTGGTGACTCCTTTGACAGAAATGCCCGGTGGCGCTGCGCTTACCGGGCATGAATGCTGTTATTTATCGAACAGGTAGTGATTGACCAGGTTTTCCAGCAGTTCCTGATGGCCGCTCTGATGCTGCGGTGCCAACTGATGCTGTTCAGCGTACTTCGCGATCTCCGCAAGCGATAACTGACCTTTCAAAATTTGCTGGCCCAGCTCACTGTTCCAGCCGCTGTAGCGCTTCGCCACGCGCTTATCCAGCTCACCGTCTTCAATCATACGGGCCGCCACCTTCAGCGCCAGCGCCATGGTGTCCATCGCGCCAATATGCCCGTAGAACAGATCGTATTTGTCGGTGCTCTGGCGACGCACTTTGGCGTCGAAGTTCAGGCCGCCGGTGGTGAAACCGCCCGCTTTGATGATTTCGTACATCACCAGCGCATTCTCTTCGACGCTGTTCGGGAACTGGTCGGTATCCCAGCCCAGCTGCGGATCGCCGCGGTTCGCATCCACCGATCCGAAGATGCCCAGCGCAATCGCAGAGGCGATTTCGTGATGGAACGAGTGGCCCGCCAGCGTGGCGTGGTTAGCCTCAATGTTCACTTTGATCTCTTTTTCCAGACCAAACTGCTTCAGGAAGCCATACACGGTGGCGACATCGTAGTCGTACTGATGCTTGGTTGGCTCCTGTGGTTTTGGCTCAATCAGCAGCGTACCGCGGAAGCCGATTTTGTGCTTGTGGTCCACCACCATCTGCATAAAGCGGCCAATCTGCTCACGCTCCTGGCGCAGGTCAGTATTCAGCAGCGTTTCATAGCCTTCACGACCGCCCCAGAGCACATAGTTCTCACCGCCCAGCTGATGCGTGGCGTTCATCGCAGTCACGACCTGGGTTGCCGCCCAGCTGAAGACTTCCGGGTCCGGGTTGGTTGCCGCGCCCGCGCCATAGCGAGGGTTGGTAAAGCAGTTAGCCGTACCCCAGAGCAGCTTCACGCCGCTTTGCTGCTGTTTTTCAGCCAGCACGTCGACCATCTGCGCAAAATTGTTCAGATACTCTTTCAGCGACGCCCCTTCCGGCGACACGTCAACATCGTGGAAACAGTAGTACGGTACGTTCAGCTTATGGAAGAACTCGAACGCGACGTCGGCTTTACGCTTCGCCAGCTCAATGGCCTCGCCCGGCTGTTGCCATGGACGGTCAAAAGAGCCCACGCCGAACATATCGGCACCGTTCCAGCAGAAGGTGTGCCAGTAGCAGGCGGCAAAGCGCAAGTGATCTTCCATGCGCTTACCCAGCACCAGCTCATCCGGGTTGTAGTGACGAAATGCTAAAGGATTGGTCGTTTTCGTGCCTTCGAAACGAACGCGATCGAGTTGGTCGAAATAAGCTTGCATATTGAGCTCCATAATCAGGGTATGCGGCGTGGTCTTGCTTCTGGAGTAATAGTGAATAGACATTGGAGGTTGCTCAATTACGTTATTTCACACTGCTATTGAGAGAATGCGCAATTGTGCGCTGGCTCGCAAAATAATGTGCAGACAAACTATTTTTCGGCGCGCATTCCAGAATCAAATGTAATTAATAGGTTACGCTTTTTAAAATCCGATCGCGGTCATAAATTCAGAAATAAACCAAATATCGTAATGAGAAGATAAAAATCTGTAATTGCCAGCAGGCCTTTCCACGTTAAAAATTTGCTGCGTCTCAGCAGTGAATGTTTCTTTTATCTCAGCTACACATACCCCTACAAAAAGGCCTAATAATTATGAAGATAAAGAACCTGACCCTAACGCTCTGCACTACTCTCCTGCTTGCAAGCTTTGCCGGCCACGCCAAAGAGGTCAAAATCGGCATGGCGATTGATGACTTACGCCTGGAGCGCTGGCAAAAAGATCGCGATATCTTTGTTAAAAAAGCGGAATCTCTCGGCGCGGAGGTGTTCGTTCAGTCCGCTAACGGCAACGAAGAGACGCAAATGTCGCAAATTGAGAATATGATCAACCGTGGCGTCGATGTGCTGGTCATTATCCCGTATAACGGCCAGGTATTAAGCAACGTGGTGAAAGAAGCAAAACAGGAAGGCATAAAAGTCCTGGCTTATGACCGCATGATTAATAATGCGGATATTGATTATTATATTTCGTTCGACAATGAAAAGGTGGGTGAATTACAGGCTAAAAGCTTGATCGCAAAAGTGCCTCAAGGGAATTATTTCCTGATGGGCGGCTCACCTGTGGATAACAACGCCAAACTGTTCCGTCAGGGACAAATGAAAGTGCTGAAGCCGTATATCGACGAGGGCAAAATTAAAGTCGTCGGCGATCAGTGGGCTGACGGCTGGTTACCGGAAAACGCGCTGAAAATTATGGAAAACGCGTTGACCGCAAATAACAACAAAATCGATGCAGTGGTGGCCTCTAACGACGCCACTGCGGGGGGCGCCATTCAGGCGCTGAGCGCGCAGGGTCTGGCCGGGAAAGTCGCTATTTCCGGACAGGACGCCGACCTTGCGGGTGTAAAACGCATTATCGCGGGTACCCAGACTATGACGGTCTATAAGCCCATTACCGAGCTTGCCAATACGGCCGCCGAAATTGCCGTTGAGCTGGGAAATGGCCAGCAACCTAAAGCAGACGCGACGTTAAATAACGGCCTGAAAGACGTGCCAGCTCGCCTGCTTACCCCTATCGAAGTCAACAAAGAGAATATTGACGCCACGGTGGTGAAAGACGGTTTCCATAAGAAGAGTGAACTGTAATCCAGCGCAGCCCCTGCCCGGCGGGGGCGCATCGACCTGCCCTGTTCATCTGTCGGGCTATGCGGAGCAGTTATGTCTTATTTACTTGAAATGAAAAGCATCACCAAAGCCTTCGGGGCGGTGAAAGCGGTCGACAACGTAAGCCTGCGGCTGAACCCCGGCGAAGTGATGTCGCTGTGCGGCGAAAACGGCTCGGGGAAATCCACGCTGATGAAGGTGCTGTGCGGGATCTATCCGCACGGCAGCTACGAGGGCGAAATCGTCTTTGCCGGTGAGGTGCTTCAGGCCACGCACATTCGTGATACCGAACGTAAAGGCATCGCTATCATTCACCAGGAGCTGGCGCTGGTGAAGCACCTTACCGTGCTGGAAAATATCTTTCTTGGGGTCGAACTCTCGCGCCACGGCGTACTGGATTACGACACCATGACGCTGCGCTGCGAAAAACTGCTGGCCCAGGTGAGTCTCGCTATCTCACCGGATACGCGCGTGGGCGACTTAGGTTTGGGCCAGCAGCAGCTGGTGGAGATCGCCAAGGCGCTAAATAAACAGGTACGCCTGCTGATCCTCGACGAGCCAACCGCCTCGCTCACCGAACAGGAAACCGCCGTTCTGCTCAATATCATCCGCGACCTGCAAAACCACGGTATCGCCTGCATCTATATTTCGCACAAGCTCAATGAGGTGAAAGCTATTTCCGACACCATCTGCGTCATCCGCGACGGGCAGCACATTGGCACGCGTGAAGCAGAAGGCATGAGCGAAGATGACATCATCACCATGATGGTGGGTCGCGAACTCACCGCACTGTATCCCAACGAACCACACACCATAGGCGAAGAAGTCCTGCGCGTGGAAAACCTGACGGCGTGGCATCCCGTTAACCGCCACATCAAGCGCGTGGATAACCTCTCCTTCTCGCTGCACCGCGGCGAAATTCTCGGTATTGCGGGTTTAGTGGGTGCCGGAAGAACCGAGGCCGTGCAGTGTCTGTTTGGCGTCTGGCCGGGGCGCTGGGAAGGCAAAATTTATATCGACGGTCAGCCGGTAAAAATCGACAACTGCCAGCAGGCCATTGCCAAAGGCATTGCCATGGTGCCCGAAGACCGCAAAAAAGACGGCATCGTGCCGGTCATGGCGGTGGGAAAAAATATCACGCTGGCGGCGCTCAGCCAGTTTTCCGGCGCGCTGAGCAGCCTGGATGATGCCGCAGAACAGCAGTGTATTCTTCAGTTACTTGCCAGGCTCAAGGTGAAAACCTCCTCGCCGGAACTGGCGATAGGTCGCCTGAGCGGCGGCAACCAGCAGAAAGCGATTCTGGCGCGCTGCCTGTTGCTTAATCCGCGCATTTTAATTCTGGACGAACCCACGCGCGGGATCGATATCGGCGCGAAGTATGAAATCTACAAGCTGATCAACCAGCTTGTGCAGCAAGGGATTGCCGTCATTGTTATCTCGTCCGAATTGCCTGAAGTGCTGGGGCTGAGCGACCGCGTGCTGGTCATGCATGAAGGAAAACTCAAAGCCAACCTGAACAACCAGAACCTGACGCAAGAGCAGGTGATGGAAGCTGCCTTAAGGAGCGAACGCCATGTCGAAAAGCAACCCGTCTGATATCAAAGTCGCTGTTCCGACGCCCGGTGCGTTCGCAGGACTTAAATCGCTGAATCTGCAAGTTTTTGTAATGATTGCCGCCATTATCGTCATCATGTTGTTCTTTACCTGGATGACCGATGGCTCCTATTTGAGCGCACGTAACGTCTCTAACCTGCTGCGTCAGACCGCCATCACCGGGATCCTGGCGGTGGGGATGGTCTTTGTGATTATCTCAGCGGAAATTGACCTGTCGGTAGGGTCGATGATGGGTCTGCTCGGCGGCGTGGCGGCAATTTTTGACGTCTGGCTCGGCTGGCCGCTGCCGCTGACGATTGCGGTCACGCTGGTACTGGGTCTGCTGCTGGGTGCGTGGAACGGCTGGTGGGTGGCCTACCGTAAAGTCCCGTCGTTTATTGTCACCTTAGCAGGGATGCTGGCCTTCCGCGGTATTCTGATTGGGATCACCAACGGCACTACCGTATCCCCGACCAGCGCCTCGATGTCCCAGATTGGCCAAAGCTACCTCTCTGATGGCGTCGGTTTTACGATCGGTGTGGTTGGGCTGATGGCGTTTGTCGCGTGGCAATGGCGAGGACGCATGCGTCGCCAGGCGCTGGGGCTGGCCTCGCCTGCCTCAACCTCGGTTGTCGGCCGTCAGGCGCTTACAGCGGTGATTGTGCTGGGGGCCATCTGGCTGCTAAACGATTATCGCGGTGTCCCAACGCCCGTTCTGCTGCTGGCGCTGTTGCTGTTAGGTGGGATGTTTATGGCCACACGTACCGCATTCGGTCGCCGTATTTATGCTATCGGCGGCAATCTTGAAGCCGCGCGTTTATCTGGTATCAACGTCGAGCGCACCAAACTCGCCGTCTTTGCCATCAACGGCCTGATGGTAGCCATCGCGGGGCTGATCCTCAGCTCACGTCTGGGTGCGGGTTCCCCGTCTGCCGGTAATATTGCCGAGCTGGACGCCATCGCCGCCTGCGTGATTGGCGGGACCAGCCTCGCCGGAGGCATTGGCAGCGTGGCGGGGGCGGTGATGGGCGCATTTATTATGGCTTCGCTGGATAACGGGATGAGTATGATGGACGTGCCGACGTTTTGGCAGTATATCGTCAAAGGGGCCATTCTTTTGCTGGCAGTCTGGATGGACTCTGCCACCAAGCGGCGCGCCTGAGAACCGTATCGTGACTAATTTGGGAAAGTGAGCCATGTTTGAAAAGCGTCACCGCATTACGTTGTTATTCAATGCCAACAAAGCCTATGACCGTCAGGTGGTTGAGGGGGTTGGTGAATATTTGCAGGCGTCGCAATCCGAATGGGATATTTTCATCGAAGAAGATTTCCGTACCCGTCTGGAGAACATCAAAGACTGGCTGGGAGACGGGGTTATCGCTGACTTTGACGACCCCGTGATTGAACAGTTGCTGAGTGGTGTCGACGTACCTATCGTGGGCGTTGGCGGCTCTTACCATTCAGCGGAACATTACCCCCCCGTTCACTACATCGCCACGGATAACCATGCCCTGGTTGAGACCGCCTTCCTCCATTTAAAGGAGAAAGGCGTCCATCGTTTTGCGTTTTACGGATTGCCCGCCACCAGCGGAAAGCGCTGGGCGATGGAGCGTGAGTATGCCTTCTGCCAGCTGGTTGCCCAGGAGAAGTATCGCGGCGTCGTTTATCAGGGGCTGGAAACCGCGCCAGAAAACTGGCAGCACGCACAGAATCGCCTGGCTGACTGGCTGCAAACGCTGCCGCCCCAGACAGGGATTATCGCCGTGACGGACGCCCGCGCCCGCCACGTATTACAGGTGTGCGAACATTTGCATATTCCTGTGCCTGAAAAGCTGTGCGTGATTGGTATTGATAACGAAGAGCTTACGCGCTATCTGTCGCGCGTGGCGCTCTCATCCGTGGCGCAGGGTACCCGTCAGATGGGCTATCAGGCCGCGAAGCTGCTGCACCGACTGTTAGACAACGAATCCCTGCCGCTCCAGCGTCTGCTGGTTCCGCCCGTTCGCGTGGTCGAGCGTCGCTCAACTGACTACCGTTCCTTAAACGATCCGGCCGTGATTCAGGCGATGCACTACATTCGCAATCATGCCTGCAAAGGGATTAAGGTCGATCAGGTGCTGGATTCGGTCGGCATTTCACGTTCGAATCTGGAGAAGCGGTTTAAAGAGGAAGTCGGTGAGACGATCCACGCCGTGATCCATGCGGAAAAGCTGGAGAAAGCGCGAAGTCTGCTGATCTCCACCTCGCTGTCGATCAACGAGATTTCACAGATGTGCGGCTACCCGTCGCTTCAGTATTTCTATTCGGTGTTCAGGAAAGAGTATGACACCACGCCGAAGGAGTACCGGGAACGGTACAGTGAAGTCCTGCTCTAGAAAAAAGAACGCCTTCCAGTGGAAGGCGTTTTTCATTACATATGTGCGGCAATCAGACGCTGGTTATCCTGGTACATTGAGAACAGGTAGTTGTTGTAGCGCTGTCCCTGGGTGGAATAACCTTTCAGCTTGTGGATCATCGCCGTGGCCGTCACTTCCTGATCCGCCTTACGCAGCTGCGCGCGTGACTTACGGAACGAAGAGTAGGCCGGGTGGGTGTTCAGATTCACCACATAGGCATTCACGGAATCTTTCACCGATTCAAACTGTGAATAGCCCTTCACCTTGCCGGGTGCATTAGTACAACGACCTTTTGCGCATTTCATGCCAAACAGATTGTTGTTGTTGCGCGCCAGCTTCGAGGTGCCCCAACCGCTTTCGGCGGCGGCCATTGTCGCGACCATACTGCCTGGAATAATGTCCACACGCTCTAACAGAGTGTTCCACGGCACACGACGCGTGTTCCCGCTCCACTTCACTTTATAGCGTTTGGCGATGTCTTTCAGGCGAGTGCGCTCAGACGGCGACCAGCGGCTATCGTACTGTTTGGCGATCAGCCAGTTACGATCCGCAGTAATCGCGGCATTTTGACTTTTAATGTAAGGCATTACCGTCCGGAGAAACGCTTTTTTCCTTGGTGTCCCGGAAGGGTATTTTCGCAAATCAGGAAGTGAACTACTCTTTGCACTATTGCGAGAATACTCTTGTTTACTGCTAACCTTACTGCTTGTCGTCTTTATTACGTGGGCTTTCTTACTCGTTGTATCCGTGTGCGTCTTTGCAAGCACCTCACCTGAAAATGCCATGGTGAGTAACATGAGTATCGCGGCCCCATATCGTCGAATGGGAGTCGATATCATTAGGTCTCCTGGTCGGATATAAGCATTCCAACACCTTATTTTCTTCAAAATTTGAGAGCGGAATCTCAAATCGTACCAAAAATAGTCTTCAAGAGCACGTCTATAAATAGTCCAATTCCGAAACTATGTCATCCGGAACATGCTCATTAAAGCACCAACACTGGAAAAATGTGCGCGATATCGCAGATAACTGCCTAATTTTGCGCGGGATCACTCATCCCTTCGCGTCCTCCTGGCAGAAAGCCTCAGAGGAGGAGTTTTTCCCCTGAGCCGAATGGCACACTGGTCAAAAATGCCGCGACAGGAAAATGGAATGAAACGCACTGCATTAGCTGTTCTGATGTTACCCGCATTCGCGCATGCCGACTGGTCATCGCCGGGATTTGACGCATTCAACGCTGAAGGTACCGGCGTCTTTACCAGCCAGGCAACGCTTGCGAAGGGTACCCGTCCACTGACGTTGAGTCTTGACAACGCGTGCTGGCAGCCGACAAAGGCCATTAAGCTCAACGAGATGCTGTCGCTCAAACCGTGCGAAGGCACGCTACCGCAGTGGCGATTATTCCGTGACGGCGTTTATCAGATGCGTATTGATACGCGCTCTGGAACGCCGACGCTGATGCTGACGGTACAAAGTGCGGCGCCACAGCCTGTCGCAAACGTTACCCGCCAGTGCCCGAAGTGGGACGGCAAACCGCTCACGATCGACGTCGTTAACACGTTCCCGGAAGGCACGGTGGTGCGTGATTTTTACAGCAAACAGACCGCGACCGTTCAAAATGGCAAAGTGACTCTTCAGCCAGCCGCCAACAGCAATGGCCTGCTGCTGCTTGAGCGCGCCGAAACGGACAAACCCGCGCCGTTCAGCTGGCAAAACGCCACCGTCTATTTCGTGCTGACCGATCGCTTCGTGAATGGCGACCCCACCAACGACAACAGCTATGGCCGCCATAAAGATGGTATGCAGGAGATAGGTACTTTCCACGGCGGCGATCTGAAAGGGCTTACCAGCAAACTGGATTACCTTCAGCAACTGGGCGTGAATGCGCTCTGGATAAGCTCCCCGCTGGAGCAGATCCACGGCTGGGTTGGCGGCGGCACCAAAGGGGATTTCCCCCACTACGCGTATCACGGTTATTACACCCAGGACTGGACGAAACTCGACGCCAACATGGGCAACGAAGATGATTTACGCCAGCTTGTCGACGACGCGCACAGGCGCGGTATCCGCGTCCTGTTTGACGTTGTCATGAACCACGCGGGCTATGCGACGCTTGCAGATATGCAGGAATATCAGTTTGGCGCACTCTATTTACAGGGAGATGAGCTGAAAAAAACGCTCGGCGAACGCTGGACTGACTGGAAGCCAGGCGCGGGTCAAAGCTGGCACAGCTTCAACGATTACATCAACTTCAGTGACAAAGCCGCATGGGAAAAATGGTGGGGTAAAAAATGGATCCGTACCGATATCGGTGATTACGACAACCCGGGCTTTGACGACTTGACCATGTCCCTGGCCTTCCTGCCGGATCTGAAAACGGAATCAAAAACCCCGTCAGGTTTGCCGAACTTTTATCAACACAAGCCCGACACCAACGCGAAAGTGATGACGAATTTCACGCCGCGAGATTACCTGACCCACTGGCTTAGCCAGTGGGTACGTGACTACGGCATCGACGGTTTCCGGGTCGATACCGCTAAGCACGTTGAGCCTGAAGCCTGGCAGCAACTGAAAAACCAGGCCAGCCAGGCGCTGGCCGCGTGGAAAGCCGCCAACCCGGACAAAAAAATCGACGATGCGCCGTTCTGGATGACCGGTGAATCCTGGGGCCACGGCGTGATGCAGAGCGATTATTACCGCCACGGCTTCGATGCGATGATCAACTTTGACTATCAGGAGCAGGCGGCGAAAGCAGTGGACTGTCTGGCAGATATGGATTTGACCTGGCAGCAAATGGCAGAAAAGCTGCAAAGTTTTAATGTGCTGAGCTATCTCTCCTCCCACGATACGCGTCTGTTCCGTGAAGGGGGCCAGCGCGCCGCTGAGTTACTGCTGCTGGCGCCGGGAAGCGTGCAGATCTATTACGGCGATGAATCAGAGCGTCCATTTGGCCCGACAGGCTCCGATCCGCTACAGGGAACCCGTTCGGATATGAACTGGCAGGACGTCACAGGTAAACAGGCGTTAACTGTCGCCCACTGGCAGCTTCTGGGGCAGTTCCGCGCCCGTCATCCGGCTGTGGGTGAAGGCAAGCAAACAACGCTGTCAATGAAAGAAGGCTACGGCTTTGTGCGCGAGCACAAGGGCGATAAGGTGATGGTGGTGTGGGCGGGTAATCAGTAGAACAGCCCCCTCACCCTAATCCTCTCCCCTAAGGGGCAAGGGGATTGCACGGTGCGGTCTTTCACCCTCGCCCCTTTGGGGAGAGGGTCGGGGTGAGGGGTACATTCATCAGAAGGATTCACTGCAATAATCCCTCTCCACCATACAAAACAACAAATCCGACCACATCCGCCGATTTGCACCAACACGGTGCTGGCGTTATGGTTACTGCCTTTCATATTAAGCCCGACAGATCACCTGCTATGACGTTTTCACAATTCGGCGACAAATTTACCCGCCATTCAGGCATTACCCGCCTGATGGAGGACCTCAACGACGGGCTGCGCACCCCAGGCGCTATCATGCTTGGCGGTGGAAACCCGGCTCAAATTCCGGAGATGAACACCTACTTCCAGACGCTGCTGGCAGACATGCTGGAAAACGGTAAAGCAACCGATGCGCTATGTAATTACGACGGCCCTCAGGGTAAAACAGAACTACTGACGCTTCTGGCGGCAATGCTGCGGGAAGCGCTGGGTTGGGATATCGAACCACAGAACATTGCACTGACAAACGGCAGTCAGAGCGCGTTTTTCTACTTATTCAATCTGTTCGCCGGACGCCGCGCCGACGGCACCACGAAAAAAGTGCTGTTCCCGCTGGCTCCGGAGTATATCGGCTATGCCGATGCCGGCCTCGAAGAAGACCTGTTTGTTTCCGCACGTCCGAATATCGAGTTGTTGCCAGAGGGCCAGTTCAAATATCACGTCGATTTTGAACATCTGCATATCGGTGAAGAGACGGGCATGATCTGCGTATCTCGTCCCACCAACCCGACGGGGAACGTGATCACCGACGACGAGCTGATGAAGCTGGATGCGCTGGCGAATCAGCACGGCATCCCGCTGGTGATCGATAACGCCTATGGCGTACCGTTCCCGGGTATCATCTTCAGCGAAGCGCGTCCGCTGTGGAACCCGAACATCATCCTCTGCATGAGCCTCTCCAAGCTGGGCCTGCCGGGCAGCCGCTGCGGCATTATCATTGCTAACGAGAAAATCGTCACCGCCATTACCAACATGAACGGCATTATCAGCCTTTCCCCTGGCGGCATCGGCCCGGCGATGATGTGCGAGATGATCAGGCGTAACGACCTGCTGCGCCTGTCAAATGAGGTGATCAAGCCGTTTTACTCTCAGCGCGTTCAGGAAACTATCGCCATCCTTCGCCGCTACTTACCGGAGGAACGCTGCCTGATCCATAAACCGGAAGGGGCAATTTTCCTGTGGCTGTGGTTTAAGGATCTGCCCATTACGACAGAGCTGCTTTATCAGCGTCTGAAAAAGCGTGGCGTGCTGATGGTCCCGGGGGATTACTTCTTCCCGGGTCTGGATAAGCCGTGGCCGCATACGCACCAGTGCATGCGCATGAACTACGTCCCGGACCCGGAAAAAATCGAAGCGGGTGTGAAAATTCTCGCCGAAGAGATTGAGAACGCCTGGCGCGAGGCCGGTTAATAAAACCTCAGGCCAGATTACGCAGCCGTTCCACGCGTAGTCTGGCGGGGTCTATGCAGCGCAGCGCGTGGGTGGGACAGGCTTCGACGCAGGCGGGACCGCCCTCGCGATGCATGCACAAATCACATTTCAGCGCCTGAACGCGATCTCCCACAACCCGAACCTGCATTGCCCCGAACGGGCACGCCACCATACAGCTTTTGCAGCCGATACAGCGAGCCTGCTCAACGAGCCAGGCTCCCGCAGCACGGTGAATGGCCCCCGTCGGGCAGACATTCGCGCAGGGCGCATCTTCACACTGGTGGCAGCCCACGGCCGTGGTGAAGGTTCCCCCCTTAACCACGCGGATACGTGACGTAAACGCTTCTGGCGTGGCGCTGCTTTGATGCGACATCATGCACGCCACCTCACAGGTGCGGCACCCGATACATTTTTCAGGATCCGTCAGAATAAATCGGTTCATCAGTTACGCCTCGCGCACGTTAAACCCCAGTTCTTTCGAGATAGCTTCCGCCGTGTCACGCAGCGGTTTTAACAAGTTTTTCTCGCCCACCTGCTTCATGCGCGACGTCGACAGCGAAATGGAGATGGCATAGGGCACGCGCCCGTGAATATCAAAGACCGGCACGGCGATACATGACACACCCAGCTCGTTCTCTTCTTTATCCATCGCCATACTGTGATCGCGAATTTCCGCCAGCTCATCATACATCGCGCTCAGTTCGGTGATGGTGTTGCGGGTCAAAGGTTGGATCTGTTCCTGGTGGCTTTCCCAGTAGCTCGCCACGTAATCCTGATGACCAAACGCCATATAGATTTTGCCCATCGCAGAACAATAGAGCGGCATGTGCTGGCCGATATATGCGCGCGTGCGCAGCATACCGGTTGTTGGCTCAAGCTTATAAATCAGGATCGCGTGATCATCTTCACGGCTGGAGAAGTTGACCGTTTCGCCGGTGGCAATGTTCAGCGCCTCGAGGTGCGGCGCCGCCACGTGAATAATATTGAGCGATGAAAGCGCCTTTTGCCCGACGGCGATAAATTTGGTGGTCAGACGATAGCTCCCTGCCGCCGGCGCCGGCGTCACGTACCCGCACGACTGCAACCCCTGCAATAACCGGTGCACGGTGCTTTTATTCAGCCCCGCCAGTTCTGATAAATGCGCAAGCGGACACCCGTTTGGATAGTTACTGAGGATTTCAATCAGCATCAGGCCGCGAAACAAGCTCTGGCTACCTGCTGGCCTCTCTTTTTCTTGCGTCATTTCGCTCTCTTTTATGCTCATCAAATGGCTCCTGTTTATCGCGCCCTGATGGTAGCGCAAAGTGTGGTTTAGTTCACGATCTCAACAGAAAAAACACAACCATTTGATTTTAATCGGTTTTGAAAAACGTGAATGTCGTTGATCTGACAAAATTTGATCGCTATATTTGAAATCTGATTTCGCATAGTGAAATTTAGCGATAAAAAAGCACTCGCACTTGCCCCTAAAAAAACAGGAGAACAGGGATGAAAGTGACCTTCGAAGAGTTGAAAGCGGCGTTCAATCGGGTTCTGCTCGATCGCGGTGTAAAAGCGGATACCGCAGACGCCTGCGCCGAGATGTTCGCCCGCACCACGGAGTCCGGCGTTTATTCACACGGCGTCAACCGCTTCCCGCGATTTATTCAGCAGCTTGACGCAGGCGACATCCTCCCTGACGCCCAGCCGAAACGCGTAACGACATTAGGCGCCATCGAACAGTGGGATGCGCAGCGTTCCATCGGCAACCTGACGGCGAAGAAGATGATGGACCGTGCTACCGAGCTGGCGTCCGATCACGGGATCGGCCTGGTGGCGCTGCGTAATGCTAACCACTGGATGCGCGGCGGTAGCTACGGCTGGCAGGCGGCGGAGAAAGGCTATATCGGCATCTGCTGGACCAACTCTATTGCCGTGATGCCCGCGTGGGGATCAAAAGAATGCTGCATCGGCACAAACCCGCTGATCGTTGCCATTCCGTCGAATCCAATCACCATGGTCGATATGTCGATGTCGATGTTCTCCTACGGCATGCTGGAGGTGAATCGCCTGGCCGGACGCGAATTACCGGTCGACGGCGGCTTTGACGATGAGGGCAATCTAACCAGAGAGCCGGGCGTGATTGAGAAAAACCGCCGCATTCTGCCCATGGGCTACTGGAAAGGTTCTGGCTTATCGATTGTGCTCGACATGATCGCCACCTTGCTCTCTGACGGCGCATCCGTTGCGGAAGTGACCCAGGACAACAGCGACGAATACGGCGTATCGCAGATCTTTATCGCCATCGAAGTGGATCGCCTGATCGACGGCCCAACCCGCGATGCCAAACTACAGCGCATCATGGACTTCATCACCACCGCAGAACGCGCTGATGAAAACGTCGCCGTCCGTCTGCCAGGCCATGAGTTCACACGCCTGCTGGAGGAGAACCGCCGCAACGGCATCACGATTGACGACAGCGTGTGGGCGAAAATCCAGTCTCTGTAAGGAGTGGGTCATGATATTCGGACATATTACACAGCCAAATCCATGTCGCCTGCCGCTGGCGATTGAAAAGGCGCTTAATTTTCTGCGTACCACGGATTTCACCACCCTGGCGCCGGGCGTGATCGAAATTGAAGGCCGCAACATTTTTGCCCAGGTTCTCGACCTCACCACAAAGGAACAGCACGAGAACCGCCCTGAAGTCCATCGCCGCTATCTGGATATCCAGTTTTTGGCCTGGGGCGAAGAAAAAATCGGTATTGCTATTGATACCGGAAATAACAAAATCAGCGAATCATTGCTGGAGCAACGGGATATTATTTTTTATCACGACAGCGAACACGAGTCGCTTATCGAAATGATACCTGGCAGTTACGCCATATTTTTCCCGCAGGATGTTCACCGTCCTGCCTGTATTAAAAACAAGGGATCCGCAATTCGTAAAATTGTGGTGAAAGTGGCCATCAGCGAATTAGATTAATTTTCTGATAAATACAGGAATGCGAAATGACCAACACCGGTTTTATTATTGGTGCGTACCCCTGCGCACCCTCGTTTCACCAGAAAGGGGAGCAGGAAGAACACGCCTTCTGGCGGGAACTTTCCGACACGCCAAATATTCGCGGGCTGGAACAACCTTGCCTTGAAAATCTCCATCCGTTTGGTGATGAATGGCTGTTTCGTCATACGCCGGGCAACTGGCAGATCGTTGTCACAGCCGTTATGGAAACCATGCGCCGCCGCGGCAGCAACGGCGCGTTTGGCCTGGCGTCCGCGGACGAAGAACAACGTAAAGCGTGCATTGAATATTACCGCCATCTGCATCAAAAGATTGATGCCGTTAACACCCGCTTTCCCGGGAAAGTGGTCGCTCTGGAAATGCAGGCCGCACCACAGGCGGGTAATGATTCTGTCGAGCAAGCGACAGAAGCATTCTCCCGCTCGGTAAGGGAAATCGCGAGCTGGGACTGGGGCTGCGATCTGGTGCTGGAACACTGTGATGCGATGAATAGCCCGGCGCCGCGTAAAGGGTTCTTGCCCTTAGAGCAGGTGCTGGAGGTAGTGAGAGAGACCGATATCAGCGTCTGTATCAACTGGGCACGTTCGGCCATCGAAGGTCGCAACACCGCCCTTCCGCTGGAACATGTTCAGGCGGCACTCGCTGCCGGGAAACTGGGGGCGCTGATGTTTTCGGGCACGACCCCTCGCGGTGAGTACGGAGAATGGCAGGATCTGCACGCGCCGTTTTCTTCGTTCTGCGCCGACAGTCTCATGTCCACTGAACATGTAAAAACGCTGTTTACTGCGGCGAGCGCCGCAACATTGAAATTCTCCGGTATTAAATTACTGGAAATAAATGCTAATGCTGACGTCAGCCATCGCATCGCTATTTTGCGCGACGGCATTAGCGCTATGAATAAAGCATCACAATAAAAATAAAGAATACATTTTCCGGTTACCTTCACTGAGATATTAACTATGAATATTTCTTCTAATGCTCTACACGCGGACATTCCGCGCCAGCGCTGGCTAAGGATCATTCCCCCTATTCTTATCGCCTGCATTATTTCCTATATGGACCGCGTAAATATAGCTTTTGCGATGCCCGGCGGTATGGACGAAGAGCTGGGCATTTCCGCCACGATGGCGGGCCTGGCGGGGGGGATCTTTTTTATTGGCTATTTGTTCCTGCAAGTTCCCGGCGGCAAAATTGCCGTGCACGGCAGCGGTAAGAAGTTTATCGGCTGGTCGCTGGTTGCCTGGGCGGTGATCTCGGTTCTGACCGGGCTTGTAACCAACCAGTATCAGCTGCTGGTGCTGCGCTTCTTACTCGGCGTGGCGGAAGGCGGGATGCTGCCCGTTGTGCTCACGATGATCAGTAACTGGTTTCCGGATGCCGAGCGCGGCCGCGCCAACGCGATTGTGATCATGTTCGTGCCCATCGCCGGGATCATCACCGCCCCACTGTCGGGCTGGATTATCACCGCTCTCGACTGGCGCTGGCTGTTCATTATTGAAGGTCTGATGTCCGTTGTTGTGCTGGTGCTGTGGGCGTTCACCGTCTACGACCGGCCGCAGGAAGCGCGCTGGATCTCTGAGGCCGAGAAAAACTACCTGGTACAAACACTGGCGGCAGAGCAGCAGGCCATTGCGGGTAAAGAGGTGAAAAACGCCTCGCTCAGCGCAGTGCTGTCTGACAAAACCATGTGGCAGCTGATCGCCCTCAACTTCTTCTACCAGACCGGCATTTACGGTTACACCCTCTGGCTGCCCACCATTCTGAAAGAACTGACGCACACCAGCATCGGCCAGGTGGGAATGCTCGCCATTCTGCCTTACATCGGCGCCATTGCCGGCATGTTCCTGTTCTCTACGCTCTCTGACCGCACCGGCAAGCGCAAGCTGTTTGTTTCCCTGCCATTGATTGGCTTTGCGCTCTGCATGTTCCTCTCCGTGGCGCTGAAAGAGCACACCTGGCTGGCCTATGCCGCTCTGGTGGGCTGTGGCTTCTTCCTGCAATCCGCAGCGGGCGTGTTCTGGACCATCCCGGCGCGTCTGTTCAGCGCTGAGATGGCGGGTGGTGCTCGCGGCGTGATTAATGCCCTGGGCAACCTCGGCGGGTTCTGCGGTCCTTATGCGGTAGGCGTACTAATCACCCTGTACAGCAAAGACGCAGGCGTTTACTGCCTGGCGGTTTCGCTGGCGCTGGCATCGCTGCTGGCCCTGATGTTACCGGCGAAATGCGATGCCGGAGCAGAGCCCAACCCCACGGTGAACTCGCATAAGCGTGCGGCCTGAGGCCCTCACCTGATTCACTAAACCAAACCGTAGGCCGGGTAAGCGAAGCGCCACCCGGCAATTAAGCGAGAAGAAGATGAGTGAAAAAGAGCCCTTCTGGCTGGGTATCGATTGTGGCGGTACTTATCTGAAAGCCGGTTTATACAACAGCCAGGGCAAAGAAGTCTGTATTGAACGCCGCTCAGTGGCCACGCTCAGCCCACGCGCTGGCTACGCCGAGCGGGATATGCACCAGCTCTGGCAGCACTGCCACAAAACCGTCGCCCTGCTGCTTAAAAATTCAGGCGCTGACGGCGGTCAGATTAAAGGCGTTGGCATTTCAGCCCAGGGCAAGGGGCTGTTTTTGCTCGATAAACAGGATCGCCCCCTGGGTAACGCCATACTCTCCTCCGATCGCCGTGCGCTGGAGATCGTGCAACGCTGGCAGCAGGACGGTATACCCGAAAAGCTCTATCCGCATACTCGCCAGACGCTGTGGATGGGGCATCCGGCCTCACTCCTGCGCTGGGTTAAAGAGAACGAGCCGCAGCGGTATCAGCAAATCGGCAGCGTGATGATGGCGCACGATTACCTGCGCTGGTGTCTGACCGGAGTCAAAGGCTGCGAAGAGAGCAACATCTCGGAATCCAATCTCTACAACATGAATACCGGGCAGTACGATCAGCAGCTCACGCGCTGGCTCGGCATCAGCGACATTGACGGTGCCCTGCCGCCTATTATCGGTTCAGCAGAAATTTGCGGGGAAATCACCGCTCAGGCAGCCGCACTGACCGGTCTCACGGCGGGTACTCCCGTCGTTGGTGGACTGTTTGATGTGGTTTCCACCGCGATCTGCGCCGGGCTGCATGACGAAAATACGCTGAATGCCGTAATGGGGACCTGGGCCGTGACCAGTGGGATTGCCCACGGCATCCGCGACAACGAGCCGTTCCCCTACGTCTATGGCCGCTATGTCCATCCGCAGCAGTTCATCGTTCACGAAGCCAGCCCCACCTCGTCCGGCAACCTGGAATGGCTGACGGCCCAATGGGGCGAAATGTCATTCGATGAGATTAACCACGCCGTGGCCAGCCTGCCAAAAGCTGAAAGCGATGTGTTCTTCCTGCCTTTCCTCTACGGCAGCAACGCCGGACTGGAGATGACCAGCGGCTTCTATGGTTTGCAGGCGCTGCATACCCGCGCGCACCTCCTCCAGGCGGTTTATGAAGGGGTGGTATTCAGCCACATGACCCACCTCAACCGTATGCTCGAACGCTTTCCCCACGTGCAGACCCTGCGCGTGACGGGCGGCCCCACCCATTCGGACGTGTGGATGCAGATGCTCGCGGACGTCAGCGGCCTGGCGATTGAACTCCCGCAGGTGGAAGAGACCGGCTGTTCCGGTGCGGCGCTGGCCGCGCTCGTCGGTACAGGTCTCTATCCCGATTTTTACGCCGCTCAGCGCGCCCTCAGGCATGACATCCGGATGATTGAACCTGACATGCGTGCCCATGCCGCCTACCAGCGCAAATATCACCGTTACCAGCTACTGATTTCAGCATTACAGGGCTATCACGCCCGTGTTAAGGAGTACGACCTATGAGCCGACCATTATTGCAGCTGGCGCTCGACCACACCTCACTTCAGGCCGCGCAGCGGGATGTCGCGACGCTTTCCGATCACGTCGACATCGTCGAAGCCGGCACCATTTTGTGCCTGACCGAAGGGCTAAACGCCGTTCGCGCCCTGCGCGCGCAGTGTCCGGATAAAATTATCGTGGCGGACTGGAAAGTCGCCGATGCCGGAGAAACGCTGGCTGAGCAGGCGTTTGGCGCAGGCGCAAACTGGATGACCATCATCTGTGCCGCCCCGCTGGCCACCGTTGAACGTGGCCACGAGGTCGCACTGCGCGGCGGCGGCGAGATCCAGATGGAGCTGTTTGGCAACTGGACGCTGGACGACGCGCGCGCGTGGCACCGCATCGGGGTGAAGCAGGCGATATACCACCGTGGACGCGACGCACAGGCCAGCGGCCAGCAGTGGGGCGAGGCGGATCTCAGCAAAATGAAGGCGTTGTCCGATATCGGGCTACAGCTTTCCATCACTGGCGGTATCACCCCCGCTGACCTGCCGCTGTTTAAGCAGATCAACGTCAAAGCCTTCATTGCCGGGCGCGCGCTGGCAGGCGCCGCCAATCCGCCGCAGGTGGCACAAGCATTCCATTCGCAAATTCGCGACATCTGGGGAGAGTAACCATGCGTCAGCATCCGTTAGGCATTTACGAAAAAGCGCTGCCAAAAGATCTCTCCTGGCCGGAGCGCCTGGTTCTGGCAAAAAGCTGCGGCTTCGATTTTGTGGAGATGTCGGTGGATGAGACCGACGAGCGTTTATCGCGCCTTGAATGGAGTACCACGCAGCGCGCCTCTCTGGTGGAAGCGATGCTGGAGACCGGCGTGGCCATCCCGTCGATGTGCTTGTCTGCCCATCGTCGCTTCCCGTTTGGCAGCCGCGATGACACCGTGCGCGAACGCGCCCGCGAGATCATGACCAAAGCCATCCGGCTGGCCCGTGATTTGGGTATTCGCACCATCCAGCTTGCGGGTTATGACGTGTACTACGAGGAGCATGACGAGGGCACGCAACAGCGCTTTGCCGAAGGGCTGGCGTGGGCCGTAGAGCAGGCCGCTTCCGCGCAGGTAATGCTGGCGGTAGAGATCATGGATACCGCGTTTATGAACTCCATCAGCAAGTGGAAAAAGTGGGACGACATGCTCGCCTCGCCGTGGTTCAGCGTTTACCCGGACGTCGGCAACCTGAGCGCGTGGGGCAACGACGTCACCGCCGAGCTGACGCTGGGCATTGACCGCATCGCCGCTATCCATCTGAAAGATACCCGGCCCGTAACCGAAAAAAGCCCCGGCCAGTTCCGCGATGTGCCGTTTGGCGAGGGCTGCGTCGATTTCGTTGGCGTGTTTAACACGCTAAATCAACTTAACTATCGCGGCGCATTTCTGATTGAAATGTGGACCGAGAAAGCCAAAGAGCCGGTACTGGAGATCATCCAGGCGCGCCGCTGGATTGAAGCCCGAATGCAGGAAGGAGGCATGACATGTTAGAACAACTCAAAGCCGAGGTGCTGGCGGCAAATCTCGCCCTGCCCGCCCACCAGCTGGTGACGTTCACCTGGGGCAACGTCAGCGCGGTTGACCGTGACAGCGGCATGATGGTGATCAAACCATCCGGCGTGGAGTACGACGTGATGACCGCAGAAGATATGGTGGTGGTAAATATCGCCACGGGTAAAGTGGTCGAGGGGAGTAAAAAACCCTCCTCCGACACCCCGACCCATCTCGCGCTGTATCGTCGTTACCTGGAAATTGGCGGCATCGTGCATACCCATTCCCGCCACGCCACCATCTGGTCGCAGGCGGGGCAGGATTTACCCGCATGGGGCACGACGCACGCGGACTATTTCTACGGTGCGATCCCCTGCACGCGGCTGATGACCACGGCTGAAATCGCGGGTGAATATGAATACCAGACGGGGGAAGTCATTATCAAAACCTTCGAGGAGCGCGACATAAGCCCGATGCAGGTCCCGGCGGTGCTGGTTCATTCTCACGGCCCGTTTGCCTGGGGCAAAGACGCTGCCGATGCGGTACACAATGCCGTGGTGCTGGAAGAGTGCGCCTATATGGGGCTTTTCTCGCGCCAGCTTGCACCTCAGCTTCCGGTTATGCAGCAGGAATTGCTGGATAAGCATTACCTGCGCAAGCATGGCGCAAATGCCTATTACGGCCAGTAATCATCCGGAATTAATATGCTCTTTACAGTACCGCCGTTTCCAGACGGCGGGCGTTAACCCGGTATGTTTCGAGAATATCTGCCGGAAATAACCCACGTCATTAAAACCGCACCGGGTGGCCACTTCAGTTAATGAGGCCGCATCGTTCAGCAACAATTTTTCAGCGGCCCTGACGCGCTGGCGGTGTATTGCCTCCGTCAGGGTTAAATGAAACGTCCGGCGAAATACTCGCCCCAGGTAATCTGCATTGCAATGCAGCTCTTTCGCCAGCTGTGAAGTGGATATGGGCAAATGAAAGTGAGTGCGGATAAGCTGTTTGGCCTTCCACGCCATTGCTGCGCCCGCATCATCCGCTTTATCTTCATATCCCGGCGAGAGCGATATCTGCTGCAAAATTAACAGCAAAATTATCTCCAGCGCCTGGCTACGCTGTAATTTTTCCTGCTCGCTTAAAAACTGACGGAATAACGCAATAACATATTGCGGATCCCGCACGCTACAGTGTTGCTCAATCGACAGTGGCGTCGCACCTGGCAACGCAGGCAAGCCTTCATCCACCTCAAAATGCAGCCAGTAAAATTTGAGATCGCCCGGAAAATCTTCCACGCCGACATGCCGCCGCTTCGGCCAAAGTAATAAACTCTCGCCGGCGTTTACCTCAAACAGCGTATTTTCCTCCTGGATCGTTAATGTCCCTTTTTCGACAAAGATTATCTCCCACGAAGATAATTTTCGTGCGGGATGACGACCCACGCCCCGGGAGATAAATAACCCGCCATTTTGAACCTTAATCGGAAGTGCTATGGATAATTCAAGCATGGATATTCAGTTTCCCGCTTTTATGGTGGCTAATATTGCGTTTATTGTTTGATTATTAATAAATATCAGCAGAACAGCTCGATCAAACTCACAGTTTTACCATCAGGTCGGAATCGTCACCTTTTTATACTTTTCCCTTCCCTTGTTGGTCTGCCCGTTGAATGCAGAATAAATGGGGTACCTTGCACAAATACGATAAAAAATCGTTTATCGAGGAGTTACCCCATGACTTCCACACCGATTACAGACGCAGAAGTTGCAAAACAGGCAGCCGATGACCGACTGTCAGTCCGCGAGAAAATTGGCTACGGCCTGGGCGACGCGGGCGGCACGGTAATTACCTGCCTGATCATGAACTTCCTGACCTTTTTTTATACCGATGTATTTGGCCTGACGCCCGCGCTGGTGGGCACGCTGTTTATTGCCCTTCGGGTATTTGACGCGATTTCCGATCCGGTGATGGGCGTGATTGCCGACCGCACGCAGAGCCGCTGGGGGCGTTTTCGTCCGTGGCAGCTGTGGGTCGCGCTTCCCATCGGGATCGTCGGCGTGCTGACCTTCACCGTCCCGGACGCCAGCATGGGCGTGAAAATCGCCTGGGCGTTCGGCACCTATTTGCTGTTGTCCGTAGGCTATACCGCCATCAACGTGCCGTATTGCGCGCTGATCAACACCATGACCACCCGCCACAACGAGGTAATATCCTGCCAGTCCTGGCGCTTCGTACTGTGCGGCGTGGCGGGCTTTCTGGTCTCCGTTGGCCTGCCGTGGCTGGTGTCAGAGCTGGGACAGGGCAATACCGCCCGGGGTTATCAGCTGGGCGTCGGCGTACTGTGCGCCATCGCTGTGGTGATGTTCTTGTGCTGCTTCTTCTGGGTGCGCGAGCGCGTCCCGCTTGCGCTGATGGGGAAATTTACCCTGCGCGAGCACCTGGCGGGCCTGCGTAAAAACGATCAGCTGCTGCTGATGCTGGTGATGTCGTTTCTGCTGATCAACGTCTTCAACATTCGCGGCGGCGGGTACATGTACTTCATCACCTACGTGCTTCAGGGCAGCACGGCGTACACCTCGCTGTTTTTCACCATGGTGACCTTTGCCGCCATTCTGGGCGCGGTGATCGTCAACCCGCTGTCGCGGCGGATTGATACCGTCAAACTCTACTACTACACCAACCTGGTGCTCGCTGCGCTTGCTATGGGAATGTGGTTCCTGCCAGGTGGCCCGGCGCACCAGACGCTCTGGCTTATCGTGATTTTAAGTAACGGCGTGATCCTGGGCTTCACCCTGCCGCTTCACTTCTCGCTAATGGCCTTTGCCGATGACTACGGCGAATGGAAAACCGGCGTGCGCTCCTCGGGAATGAATTTCGCCTTCAATCTATTTTTCATCAAGCTCGCGTGGGCATCCAGCGCCGGGATCATCAGCCTGGTGTTTATTGCCGTGGCCTATCAGCCAGGCGCGGGCAACCAGACACCCGCCTCATTGCAGGGCATCACCGCCATGGAGACGCTGCTCCCTGCCCTTTTCCACCTGCTGCTGGCGGTCGCTATCCGCTGGTGCAGGCTTAACAATCCCGTGATGTCGCGCATTGCCACCGATTTGCGCCAGCGTCATGTACAGTCCTGAGGAGAACGATATGACCATAATGGAAGCCGACCTGCATCAGCTGAAAATCAACGACCCGTTTCTTGGTCAGTACCAACGGCTGGTCCGTGATGTGGTGATCCCCTACCAGTGGGATGCGCTTAACGATCGCGTGGCGGAGGCTGAACCCAGCCACGCCATCGCCAACTTCCGCATCGCGGCCGGTCTGGAACAGGGGGCGTTTTACGGGATGGTCTTTCAGGACAGCGACGTGGCGAAATGGCTCGAAGCCGTGGCGTGGTCGCTGTGCCAGAAGCCGGATGCCGAACTGGAAAAAACCGCCGGCGAGGTGATCGAGCTGGTCGCAGCGGCGCAGTGTGAAGATGGCTATCTCAATACCTATTTCACGGTGAAAGCACCGGCCGAGCGCTGGACCAATCTGGCCGAGTGCCACGAACTGTACTGCGCCGGACATATGATTGAAGCGGGCGTGGCGTATTTCCAGGGAACCGGAAAGCGCCGCCTGCTGGACGTGGTGTGCAGGCTGGCGGATCATATCGACAGCGTGTTTGGCCCGGGCGAAAACCAGCTGCACGGCTATCCGGGCCACCCGGAAATCGAGCTGGCGCTGATGCGGCTGTACGACGTCACGCAGGAGCCACGCTATCTCAATCTGGTGAAATACTTTATTGAGGAACGCGGCACACAGCCTCACTTCTACGATATCGAATATGAGAAGCGCGACAGAACGTCATACTGGAACACCTATGGCCCGGCGTGGATGGTCAAGGACAAAGCCTACAGCCAGGCGCATCAGCCCCTTGCCGAACAACAAACGGCCATCGGCCACGCCGTGCGTTTTGTCTATCTGATGGCGGGCATGGCGCATCTGGCGCGCCTGAGCAACGACGAAGGGAAACGTCAGGATTGCCTGCGGCTGTGGAACAACATGCCACAGCGCCAGCTGTACATCACCGGCGGGATTGGCTCCCAAAGCAGCGGCGAGGCATTCAGCAGCGATTACGATCTGCCCAACGATACGGTCTATGCCGAAAGCTGCGCCTCCATCGGCCTGATGATGTTTGCCCGCCGGATGCTTGAGATGGAGGCGGACGGCCACTACGCCGACGTGATGGAGCGCGCACTATACAACACGGTGCTGGGTGGCATGGCGCTGGACGGTAAGCATTTCTTTTATGTGAATCCGCTGGAAGTGCACCCGAAAACACTGGCCTTTAACCATATCTATGACCACGTGAAACCGGTGCGCCAGCGCTGGTTCGGCTGCGCCTGTTGCCCGCCGAATATTGCGCGCGTGCTGACCTCACTGGGGCACTATATTTATACCGTTCGCCCGGACGCGCTGTTGATCAACCTGTACGTGGGAAACGATGTCGCCATTCCGGTGGGGGAAAACACCCTCCAGCTGCGTATTAGCGGAAACTATCCGTGGCATGAGCAGGTGAAAATCGAGATAACCTCACCAGTTCCGGTGACTCACACGCTGGCCCTGAGGCTGCCGGACTGGTGTGCGGAACCGGCTGTTTCGCTCAATGGTCAAGCCATTACAGGCGAGGTCTCCCATGGATACTTATACCTCAACCGCAACTGGCAGGAAGGCGACACGCTGACGCTGACGTTACCGATGCCGGTCCGCCGCGTGTACGGCAACCCGCAGGTGCGCCAGCAGGCGGGGAAAGTCGCATTGCAGCGTGGGCCGCTGGTTTACTGCCTGGAAGAAGCCGATAACGGCGCAAATCTGCATAACCTTTCTTTGCCGCAAGACAGCGCGTTTAGGGTATTTGAAGGCAAAGGCATTTTCGCGCACAAGATGCTGATACAGGCGGAAGGGATTGGGTGTCAGGCGAAGGACACTGATGCCCTGTGGCAGTACGACCACTCGCCGGTAGAACGTCAGCCCCAGACGCTGACCTTTATTCCGTGGTTCAGCTGGGCAAACCGGGGAGAAGGGGAAATGCGGATATGGGTGGATGAAGGCTGAATAACTGCGGCCTGTTGCCCTCACCCCAGCCCTCTCCCACGGGAGAGGGAGTAAAAAGTAGGCCGGGTAAGGCGAAGCCGCCACCCGGCTTTAACCCGGCTCAGGCCGCCCGGGAGATTAAAACAGCCCCAGCGGTTTCTCGCAGTAGCTGACTAACAGACATTTCGTTTGCTGGTAGTGCTCCAGCATCATCTTATGGGTTTCGCGCCCGATGCCCGACTGTTTGTAGCCGCCAAACGCCGCATGAGCCGGATAGGCGTGATAGCAGTTTGTCCATACGCGTCCGGCCTGAATGCCGCGGCCCATTTTATAGGCCAGATTACCGTTACGGCTCCAGACGCCCGCCCCCAGGCCATACTGCGTGTCGTTCGCGAGCTCCAGCGCCTCGTCCATGGTTTTAAACGTGGTGACGGCCAGCACCGGTCCAAAAATTTCCTCCTGAAAAACGCGCATGTTGTTCTTACCGAACAGGATAGTCGGCTCAAGGTAGTAGCCCTCCTGCAAATCGCCGCCCAGCACCTTACGACGACCGCCGGTCAACACATCGGCCCCCTCTTTTTTACCGATATCAATATAGTTGAGGATGGTTTCCAGCTGGCCATGCGATACCTGCGCCCCCATCTGGGTAACGTTATCCAGCGGATTACCGCTGCGAATCGACTCCACGCGCCGGATCGCCCGCTCCATAAAGCGCTCATAAATGGATTCCTGCACCAGCGCGCGGCTCGGACAGGTGCAGACTTCGCCCTGGTTAAACGCAAACAGCGCAAACCCTTCCAGCGCTTTGTCGAAGAAGGCGTCCTCTTCATCCATCACGTCGGCAAAGAAGATGTTCGGCGATTTCCCGCCCAACTCCAGGGTGACCGGAATGATGTTCTGGGTCGCGTACTGCATAATCTGCTGACCCACTTCCGTTGAGCCGGTAAACGCCACTTTGGCGATACGCTTTGAAGTAGCCAGATATTCGCCGATCTCTCCCCCGGCCCCGTTGACCACGTTAATGACCCCCGGCGGCAACAGGTCGCCAATTACCTCCATCAGCAGCAGTACCGAAAGCGGCGTTAAGCGTGCAGGTTTCAGCACAACGCAATTACCCGCCGCCAGCGCGGGCGCCATTTTCCAGCTCGCCATCAGCAGCGGGAAGTTCCACGGAATAATTTGCCCCACCACGCCGAGCGGCTCGTGGAAGTGATACGCCACGGTATCTTTGTCAACTTCACTTATTCCCCCCTCCTGGGCACGGATGCAGGACGCAAAATAGCGGAAATGGTCGATCGCCAGCGGCACGTCCGCCGTCATGGTTTCGCGGATCGGCTTGCCGTTGTCCCACGTTTCTGCGGTCGCCAGCAGCTCCAGATTCTGCTCCATCCGATCGGCGATTTTGAACAAAATGGCCGCTCTGTCCTGAACGGACGTTTGCCCCCACTTATCTTTCGCCTTATGCGCCGCATCCAGCGCTAAATCGATATCCCGCTTGCCCGAACTGGCAATTTCACACAGCGGCTGACCGGTAACGGGCGTCAGGTTGGAATAGTATTCACCGTCGACGGGCGCCACCCAGTCACCGCCGATAAAGTTGTCATAGCGGGGCTTCAGCTTAAGGGGAAAACCATACTCGCCAGGCTGGATACGCGATGAGGGAGGATTGTTTGTCATGACCGTCTCCTTGCTGTTGTTGTACAACAAGGGTAGTTCCGGCTGGTGATTTTCTCGCCAGCGGGTAGCGGGTTTACGAGCCGCATCACGGATTACCGTACTTTACGTTTCGTTTCTGCCGCCGCAGCCATACTTAATAGCTCAAGGGCTCATGAGGAATGATGCAATGCAGCTATTTATCGGCTTTGACGTGGGTGGAACCCACATCAAACACGGCGTAATTAATGAAAACGGCGAAGAACTGACATCCGATGAATATGATACGCCGGACGATGAAAGCACCTTCAAAGAGAAGTGGAAAGCGGTAGTGGATAAATACTGCCAGGAGCACGAGATCGCCAGTATTGGCGTGAGTTTTCCAGGACATATCAATCACCATACTGGCGAAGCGGCCAAAGCCGGGGCGCTGGACTATCTTGACGGCGAAAACCTGTGCGAACTGTTCGCACAGCTGACCGATCTCCCCGTGACAATCGAAAACGATGCCAATTGCGCGGCGCTGGGCGAGCGCTGGCAGGGCGCGGGCAAGGACTATGAGCATTTCGTCTGCATCACCATCGGCACCGGCATCGGCGGCGGTATCGTCATGGAGGGCGATCTCTACCGCGGGTCGCACTACCGGGCGGGTGAATTTGGCGTGCTACCCGTAGGCAATGAGGGCGAACCGATGCATGAAGTGGCGTCCGCCAATGGCCTGATGAAAGCCTGCCGCCGCGCGCTGGCCGTGTCGGAAGATGAGATGCCTGATGGTGAGGAGCTTTTTAAACGCATGGACAGCGACGTGCATCTGCGCGAGGCCATTGAAGCGTGGGCGCATTGTCTGTCGCGCGGTATTTACAGCGTGATCTCTATGTTTGATCCGCAGGCGGTGCTGATTGGCGGCGGCATTAGTGAGCAGGAGAAAATCTATCTCCTGCTGGATAAATATTTACAGCGATTCGAGGAGTGGGAAGCGCTCCGGGTGCCCATCCTTCCCTGCGAGCTGGGTAACCAGGCGGGAAGGCTGGGCGCGGTCTGGCTGGCTAAGCAGAAGCAGGCGCGCAGCGCTTAACGCTTACGGAAATAACTGCGCGTCGCGTAGCACATGGTCATTGCCACGACGACGCGTAAACCCGATGCGGTTGAAATACTCCAGGATCTGAATCGCCAGTTTGCGTCCTACGTTCAGCCGATCGCGGAAGTCTGCGGCGCAGGTTGATCCGCGCGCCTGATCCAGCTCCCGGATCAGGTTCGCAAACGCAACGATCCGATCGTTGCGGTAATAACGATCTTTCACGATCGCCACAATCATGCCCTGCTGCGCCGCATGCCGCAGTACCTGACGCATCAGCTGCTCATCGGTATTGGTTTCACGCGCCAGATCGCGCACCCACCAGGGTTCATCGCCAAACAGCGCCGCCACTTTTTGCCAGACCGCGTCCTGCTCAGCGGTAAAACCGGCCTTATGTTCCGGCAGGTGTAGCCAGCCGTGATGACTTGCAATCACGCCGCTTTCACGCATGTTTTCAATCAGCAACAGCACCAGCGCGTCGTCTTCCATGGGCAACGCCATACGCCGCAGACGTTCACGGCCCGGACCGGGCTCATCCTGATGCTGTTCATGATAGGTCGCCAGCGTGCTCAACACTTTACGCTGCCAGCGCGCCGCCACCGGCGCGTTCAGCAGGCTGTTGCCAGCCTGAATAAAACCCGGCTCCTGCGTCAGAAGACGCAATCCTTCACCGCTGAGCTGGCGCGCCCAGGCGAACGCAGCCAGATCCACCGCACCACGCTCAAGGTGGATATCTAACGCAGACTTGTCGTCACGGGCCTGGGCCAGCGAGGCCAGCCACGCTAAATACTCGGGCTTACGCTTGCCGCGACGGGGCGGATTCAGCATCACCACGCGGGCGCCCGCCAGGGTTTCGCGCGCGGAGATGTCGCGCAGAACCAGGCGGTCGTTATCCGCCAGCCAGAGCGGGGAGTCGAACACCAGTTCGGCGAGATCGTTTTCCAGCAGCGACACGCGTCCGGTGATGTGGCTGGCCGCGTGGTGGATATGCAGCGGCTGCCACTGGGTCAGCGGCGTGTGGGTCTGGAGAGAAACGATAATCCGTTCAGAAGGCTCCGGCGGCGCGTCGGCCAGCAGCCAGTCGCCGCGGTTAAGCTGGTCTTTTTCGGCATCACCAGCAATATTCAGGGCGATACGCTGCCCGGCATGGGCCTGTTCCACCGGCTGGTTTTGCGCGTGAAGCCCGCGCACGCGCATCGGTTTGTTCACGCCCGTCAGCCACAGGGTATCGCCCACGTTCACTTCGCCGCTCAGCGCGGTACCGGTCACCACCAGCCCAGCCCCTTTCACGGTAAACGCCCTGTCGATCGCCAGACGGAAGCGGTGATGGCTGGCATGCTCACGAGACGGGATCTGCTGCAAATGGTCGCGAAGAGCGTCGATACCGCGGCCTTCTGTCGCCACGGTGACAAACAGAGCGGCATCCTTAAAACCATATTCACTCAGCGCCGCCAGCACCTCTTCACGCACCTCGTTGATACGCACCTCATCCACACGGTCCGCTTTGGTGAGGGCGACGGTCAACTGCGGGTTTCCCGTCAGTTGGAGGATCGCCAGATGCTCGCGCGTTTGCGCCATCACCCCGTCATCGCACGCGACAACCAGTAGAGCGTGATCGATCCCGCCCACGCCCGCGAGCATATTGGAAAGAAACTTCTCGTGGCCGGGCACGTCGATAAAGCCCAGCACGCGACCGTCGGGCTGTGGCCAGTAGGCGTAACCCAGGTCAATAGTCATGCCGCGCTTTTTCTCTTCCGGCAGGCGATCGGCATTCACGCCCGTAATGGCCTGCAATAACGTGGTTTTGCCGTGGTCAACGTGACCGGCGGTGGCAATAATCATTTCAACATCATCTCCAGAAACCGCCCTTCATCTTCCAGGCAGCGTAAATCCAGCCACATACGACCATCACCGATCCGGCCAATCACTGGCGTCGGTAATGCGCGCCAGCGCGTCGACAGCGCCTCAAGCTGGCTTCCGCGTCCGTCGCGCGGGGTGAACGTCAGCGCTTCGCTCGGTAACCTGTCCACGGGCAGCGAGCCGCTGCCAATTTGCGACAGGCAAGGCTCGATACGAACTTCAAACTCAGGGTAATGGGGAGCTACCTGCGGCAGTAGCGCTTCCGCCCGCGCGCGAACAGAGGCTTCATCACGGCTCAGCAAACGCAACGTGGGCAGACGGTCAGCCAGTTTCTCCGGGTGGAGATAGAGCCGCAGCGTGGCTTCCAGCGCGGCCAGCGTCATTTTATCGGCACGCAGGGCACGCTTCAGTGGGTGCTGCTGTAGCTGCGCAATCAGCTCGCGCTTGCCGACGATAATCCCCGCCTGCGGCCCGCCCAGCAGTTTATCGCCGGAGAAACTGACCAGGCTTACGCCCGCAGCAACCATTTCCTGCACCATTGGCTCTTTCGGCAGACCGTACTGGCGCATATCCACCAGCGACCCGCTGCCGAGATCGGCAATCACCGGCACGTTTAGCTCGCGCCCGATGGCGGCCAGTTCGGCCTCTTCCACCGTTTTGGTGAACCCCTCAATGTGGTAATTACTGGTATGCACTTTCATCAGCAGGGCAGTGTTTTCATTCACCGCAGCGCGATAATCTTTTGCATGGGTACGGTTGGTTGTGCCCACTTCATGCAGCGTGCAGCCCGCCTGGCGCATGACATCCGGAATACGAAATGCCCCGCCGATCTCCACCAGCTCGCCGCGAGAGACGACAACCTCTTTTCCGCTCGCGGTGGCCGCCAGCATTAACAGCACCGCCGCCGCGTTGTTATTCACAATGCAGGCATCTTCCGCGCCGGTGATCTGGCAGAGAAGATCCGCCAGCGCGCGATCGCGATGCCCGCGCCCGGCGCCGTCCAGATCGTACTCCAGCGTCACCGGCGAGCGCATGGCCCGGGTGACGGCCTCTATCGCTTCTTCTGCCTGCTGTGCCCGGCCCAGATTGGTGTGCAGAACCGTGCCTGTCAGGTTAATAACCGGGCGCAACGCGCTTTGCGCGTGCTTGCTCAGCCTGCGTTCAACTTCCTGCGCCCATGCCTCGCACCAGCCGGGTAGCGCGTTTTCAGCCTGAATATGGCGACGCGCATCGTCCTGAAGCTGGCGTAGCATGTCGACCGTTGCAGTATGGCCAAACTGCTCCAGCACCGCAGTGATGCGCGGATCACGAAGCAGACGATCGGTAGCGGGGATCTGGCTGTAGAGGGAATGATGAGTAGTCATGAATGCGCCTGGCGAGTAAATATCTTCCCCCCTCCCGACGGGAGAGGGAGTTAACATGTGGGGGGATTGTACCGCCTCCCGCCAGGAAGTGTTATAACCCGCATCAAGCCTTTGGTGGTTCAGTCCGGGCGAAACTTTCGCGCTGGAAGAGCGTCTCCGCCAGTTTGACCAGCAGCGGACGATCCACGCACCAGCCCGGCGAGACGCGGCGGAAATTAAGGTAGCCAATGGCGCAGGCGATGGCGATCGTCGCCAGATTCAGGCTATCGCTCTGAATTTTCCCCTCGCGGATCAGCTGTTCGCACATATCCAGGCTGCGGCTGATTTTTTCGCGCTGGCGTAGCAGCTCATTTTCTGACTGCTGGGCGGCGGGCCTTGCCTGCTCGCGTACGGACGTTAATGCCGCATCCATAATGCCATCCGCCAGGGCTTCAATTTGCTTCATCGCCAGCGCTGCTTTTGGATCCGCCGGCAGCATGGCTGGCGCAACGCCAAGCAGCTCGATGTACTCCGCAATGATCGGGGAATCAAACCAGTAGTCGCCCTCGTCCGTTACCAGCGCCGGGACTTTCCCCAGCGGGTTGTACTGCGCAACGCCGTTCTCTGCGTGGTACGGTTGTTCATTTACGAATTCAAATTCAATCCCTTTCTCCAGCAGGAGAATCGAAATCTTACGCACGAAAGGACTGGTATAACTGCCGATGAGTTTCATTGCTTATCCTTAATGCCCATAAAGAGGTCAGTATGGATCAAGCCGTGAAAAAAGGCAGGTGTACGTATCGCATTCCTGCCGTGAGGGGATACGGGAGAAATCTGCATAAAAATATTTTGTGAATCAAATCACAATCTGGAAACAAACAGCCAACTTAACATTGTGATATTAATCACAAAATAGCCCTCATTTTGGCGTAATTCTGAGCAATGTATTTTTTTTACACATCCATTATGTGATCGCGATCACTTCATTAATATCCTCACCCCCTACATTCATGTGATTCAGATCACACAAAATTCCGCTGTCTGGACAGTTGAACGATTCAGTGCCAGATTTCACAGCATCAGAACAGGGCCCGGCTACCTCTGCCGCCGCACATTAACGATAAACCTCGGGCCACAAGCCTAAGCGTAAACATAAGAAGGGGTGTTTTATGTCATCCGATTTCAAGATCAAAGTGCAAAGCTTTGGTCGTTTCCTCAGCAACATGGTGATGCCAAATATCGGCGCGTTTATCGCGTGGGGTATTATCACCGCATTATTTATTCCGACAGGGTGGTTGCCTAACGAAACGCTGGCGAAACTTGTTGGCCCAATGATTACGTACCTGCTGCCGCTGCTCATCGGTTATACCGGTGGTCGTCTGGTGGGCGGTGACCGTGGTGGTGTCGTGGGTGCCATCACAACCATGGGGGTGATTGTCGGTGCGGATATGCCGATGTTCCTCGGTGCGATGATTGCCGGTCCTCTGGGCGGCTGGGCGATCAAGAAATTTGACGTCTGGGTTGATGGCAAGATCAAATCCGGCTTCGAAATGCTGGTGAACAACTTCTCTGCGGGCATCATCGGGATGATCCTCGCGATTCTGGCGTTCCTCGGCATTGGCCCTGCGGTTGAAGTGCTCTCCAAGCTGCTGGCGGCGGGCGTTAACTTCATGGTGGCGCACGACATGCTGCCGCTGGCGTCTATCTTCGTTGAACCGGCGAAAATCCTGTTCCTGAACAACGCCATCAACCACGGTATCTTCTCACCGCTGGGTATCCAGCAGTCACACGATCTCGGCAAGTCCATCTTCTTCCTGATTGAAGCGAACCCGGGTCCGGGTATGGGCGTTCTGCTGGCATACATGTTCTTTGGTCGCGGCAGCGCGAAACAGTCTGCTGGCGGCGCGGCGATCATTCACTTCCTGGGTGGTATTCACGAAATTTACTTCCCGTATGTGCTGATGAACCCACGTCTGATCCTGGCCGTTATCCTTGGCGGTATGACCGGCGTGTTCACCCTGAGCGTACTGGGCGGTGGTCTGGTGTCTCCTGCTTCTCCAGGCTCTATTCTGGCGGTGCTGGCGATGACCCCGAAAGGCGCCTACTTCGCGAACATCGCGGCGATCTGTGCGGCCATGGCCGTCTCCTTCGTGGTCTCCGCTATCCTGCTGAAAACCAGCAAGGTGAAAGAAGACGACGATATCGAAGCGGCAACCCGTCGTATGCATGACATGAAAGCCGAATCCAAAGGCGCAACGCCGCTGGCGGCGGGTGATGTCTCTAACGATCTGAGCCACGTGCGTAAAATCATCGTGGCCTGTGATGCCGGTATGGGCTCCAGCGCAATGGGTGCGGGCGTACTGCGGAAGAAAGTGCAGGATGCGGGTCTGACCAACATCTCCGTCACCAACAGCGCGATTAACAGCCTGCCGCCAGACGTTGACCTGGTGATCACGCACCGCGATCTGACCGAACGCGCTATGCGTCAGGTACCGCAGGCACAGCACATTTCCCTGACCAACTTCCTCGACAGCGGCCTGTACGCCAGCCTGACCGAACGCCTGGTGGCGGCGCAGCGCCATGAAGATAACGAAGTGAAAGTGCGTACCAGCCTGCAAGACAGCTTCGACGAGAGCAACGCGCATCTGTTCAAACTGGGCGCAGAAAACATCTTCCTTGGCCGCACGGCGACCAATAAAGAAGAGGCCATTCGCTTCGCCGGTGAGCAGCTGGTGAAAGGCGGCTACGTTCAGCCGGAATACGTTGAGGCGATGCTGGAGCGTGAAAAGCTGACCCCAACCTACCTGGGTGAATCCATCGCGGTTCCGCACGGTACGGTTGAAGCGAAAGACCGCGTGCTGAAAACCGGCGTGGTGTTCTGTCAGTATCCTGATGGCGTGCGCTTCGGTGAAGAAGAGGACGACATCGCCCGTCTGGTGATTGGTATCGCCGCTCGCAATAACGAGCATATCCAGGTGATTACCAGCCTGACCAACGCGCTGGATGACGAAACGGTTATTGAGCGTCTGGCCAATACCACCAGCGTTGAAGAAGTTCTGGCTCTGCTTAACAAGTAACAGCGCCTCTTCCCTCTCCCCCCCGGGGAGAGGGCTAGGGTGAGGGGAAAACGTTCCTCACCCCAGCCCTCTCGGGTAAAAACATTGATGAAGGTTAACACTATGAAAGCATTACATTTTGGCGCAGGTAATATCGGTCGTGGCTTTATCGGTAAACTGCTGGCAGACGCGGGCATTACCCTGACATTCGCCGATGTGAATCAGGTGGTTCTGGATGCCCTGAATGCCCGTCATAGCTATCAGGTTCACGTGGTGGGTGAAAACGAACAGGTTGAAACGGTCTCTGGCGTCAACGCGGTAAGCAGCATTGGCGACGACGTGATTGACCTCATCGCAAGCGTTGATCTGGTCACCACAGCCGTGGGTCCGGTGGTGCTTGAGCGTATCGCCCCGGCGGTCGCGAAAGGCCTGGCGAAGCGTAAAGCACAAGGCGTTGAAACGCCGCTGAACATCATCGCCTGTGAAAACATGGTGCGCGGCACCACGCAGCTGAAAGGCCACGTTCTGGCCGCTGTGGCTGAGGAAGATAAAGCCTGGGTTGAAGCGCACGTTGGTTTTGTGGATTCCGCCGTTGACCGCATCGTTCCGCCATCAGAATCCGCCACCAACGACCCGCTTGAAGTGACGGTGGAAACCTTCAGCGAGTGGATCGTTGATAAAACTCAGTTTAAAGGCGCGCTGCCGACCATTCCGGGAATGGAATTAACCGATAATCTGATGGCATTTGTCGAACGTAAACTCTTCACGCTGAACACCGGGCATGCTATAACCGCGTACCTCGGGAAATTGGCCGGTCATCAGACGATTCGTGACGCGATCCTCGATGAGAACATCCGTGCGGTGGTCAAAGGGGCAATGGAAGAGAGCGGCGCGGTGCTGATCAAACGCTACGGTTTTGATGCTGATAAACACGCAGCATACATCCAGAAAATCCTCGGTCGTTTTGAAAACCCGTATCTGAAAGATGACGTTGAGCGAGTGGGTCGTCAGCCGCTGCGTAAACTGAGCGCGGGCGACCGCCTGATTAAACCGCTGCTGGGCACGCTGGAATACGGTCTGCCGCACGCTAACCTGGTGAAAGGGATAGCTGCCGCGATGCACTACCGCAGCGAGCAGGACCCGCAGGCGATTGAGCTGGCTCAGCTGATTGATGACAAAGGCGCACAGGCTGCGCTGGCGCAGATTTCCGGTCTGGATGCCAACAGTGACGTGGTTGCGGAGGCGGTCAGCGCATACAACGCAACCAAATGATGCAGAGTCCGGCGCAGGTTAGCCTGCGCCCGAATAACAGATTGTCAGATATGCAGGCAATAATGGAACAAACCCAGGCCTTTGAAAATCGTGTGCTTGAGCGTCTGAATGCTGGCAAAACCGTACGAAGTTTCCTGATCGCCGCCGTCGAGCTGTTAACCGAGGCGGTGAACATTCTGGTGCTTCAGGTGTTTCGCAAAGACGACTACGCGGTAAAGTATGCTGTAGAACCGTTACTTGACGGAGACGGACCGCTGGGCGATTTATCGGTACGGCTGAAGCTGATCTACGGTCTTGGCGTGCTCAACCGTCAGGAGTATGAAGACGCCGAGCTGTTAATGGCGCTGCGCGAAGAGCTCAATCATGACGGCAATGAGTACACCTTCACCGATGATGAGATCCTGGGGCCCTTCGGCGAACTGCACTGCGTAGCCGCGCTCCCTCCCGCACCTCAGTTTGATGACAGCGACCCAGAGCTGTACATGATGCAAAAGCTGCGTTATCAACAAGTTGTCCGCTCCACCATGGTGCTTTCCCTGACTGAGCTGATTTCTAAAATCAGCTTAAAAAAAGCGTTTCAGAAGTAAGCCCGCACACATTGGTGTATCCTTCCCTGTAAATTCCCCGTTTTCAGAGTTATTTGTCATGAAAGAAGTCGAAAAGAACGAAATTAAACGCCTGAGCGACCGTCTGGATCTGATCCGCCATCAGATGGCTGGCCTCTCCCTTGTTGATTCCGCCGAGAAATATGCCGAGCTGGAAAAAGAGTCCGTGAAGCTGGAGGCGGAAATTGAGCGCCTGCGCGATGTGAAAGGCCAGAAGCTGAGTAAAGAGGCGCAGAAGCTGATGAACATGCCGCATCGCCGCGCGATCACCAAAAAAGAGCAGGCCGACATGGGCAAGCTGAAGAAAAGCGTCCGTGGCCTGGTGGTGGTGCACCCGATGACTGAGCTTGGCCGCGAAATGGGCCTGAAAGAGATGACGGGTTTTAGTAAGACCGCGTTCTGATCGCTCTCCCCTGCCGCTGCGCAGGGGAAACTCAGTTGTAAATCAGGTTAAACGTGGCCATCGCATCCGCTTTTCCCGCCGTTACGTTCTCTTCCGTCTGAATGTAATGCGCATCAAACCAGAAGGTCTGCGTCTGGTTATCCCCTACCTGGCCAAGCGCTGACACCTGCGGGGTGTTCCACGATACCACCTGCCCCTGAACCGAACCGGTATTGTCACCGTAAAGCAGTTCGATCCCGACACCGCTGGCGCTATCCTCCTGCTTCGTCAACGCCAGCGCCCGATCGTTGCCCGGCGTGGTATCGCCAAAGAAACCCATCTTAACCGCCGTGTTATTTTCACAGGTCACCGGAATGCTGAAGCGTCCGCCTCCGGCACGGGAGCCGATGCCGTGAAATTCACGCTGGCTCACGCTCCCCATGGGAACAAGAATGCTGCGAGAGCCCACTGAGCAGCTGGTACGCCTGACGGTGAAGCTGGCGAGATGAATCTGTACTGGTGTCGCCACGTTGGTGGCGCTGGCTTGATTTTCTCCCGCCTGCAATATCAGCGATCCGACATTTTGCTCCTGGGAGTTGGCGTTATCGTCAGGCATGGGGCTGGTCGTCGGGATTTTGTAAAACACCACCCAGAACTGCAATTTATACGTTGGGGCGCTGGCAAAGGCAGGATTCTGTGAGGCATCGCAGATACGCCGGGACTCGTTGCCGTCTACCGGGCTGGTGCCGTCAATATACTGTACGGCATCCGCACCACAGTACTGCTGCTCGCGGAACCCGAGCGCGTAGCCGATGCCGTCAATCTGGGTTTTGTAGACGTGCCGCGACGCACCGTCTTCCCCCACCACGGTGCCGACGGGGTTATCCAGCTCGACAAATCCGATACTACGCCAGGGGTCACTACCGCCATCACAGTTGTAGAAGTCTTGCCCGGTAGACTGTATCGGCGCGGAAACCGGCGTCCAATCCGCGGTGCCGGGAGCATATCCAATGGCGTAGGGTACCTGGACAACCCACTGATCGCGCGTGGTGCGGCAGGGCGAGGCCTGAGCGTGCGCATGAAAACTCAGCATGCCAAAAAGCGAAAGAAGGCTCAGATAGAAAAACCAGTGAATAAAGTGACGCATGATATTCCTCTAGTGGCACTCAAGAGACAGCGTAGCGATGCCGGGGGCCATATGAGCTTTCCCCAGTCTGAAAGGTGTCTGGCATTGCTGCTGCTCCCCGTTTTCATACCAGGTGACGCGCAGGGTGCCGCGCTCTGGTACCCCGCTCAGGTAGGCCTGACCGCCGTCAGCGACCATGCTTCGGTTTGCAGAATGGCGGTTCTGCTCCACCACTTCAGCCTGCGCGCCAAACGGCAACGGTTCGCCGTGGTAGCGCAGGGAAAACAGAACGCGATAACCAATGTGGGTTGTGTAATTGGCCAGCACCACCGCGCCGCTGGTGGGAATGAGCGTCAGACCGCTTTGCTCAATGTCGACGTTCTCACCCAGCGTCGCCGTATCAAGGCTGACGGTATTTTTGCGATACGCCGAGAGCGTTGGCATGACCGCATAGCCGCGGCTGTCGGTATGGATCCCGTTGTAGCCCTCCGGCTCAACGTTCGCCGCGCCGGGCACGCGCAGCAGGGCGACGGTATCGCCCAGCGGCTGGCTAAGCGTGACCCCATACTGCGTGGCGATAACGCCTCCGGCGAGTCCAAGACTCGCGTTGCTACCGTTTCGGCTGTGGTCATAACCGAGGCTGACGTTGCCGTAGCCACCATTGTATTGCAGCGCCAGGCTGGTGCTGTCGGCCTCTCCCTCACTGGTCTTACTCTGCTGAACGCTGTAATTCAGGTTGCGGTTCGCCAGCGCGCTGCCGTTGAGTGACACCTGCTGCGTGGTCATCCCACGATTGTTGTGGTTAGCGTAGTAACTGACCGAACTGCCCGGCAGCCAGTTGCCAAGCGGAACATTGACGTTAAACGACACGGTGCGATCGGGATGCTGCTCAAGCGCTGAGTCGGTGTAGTCATACCCCGCGCCCCAGGAAATACCCCGCCAGCTGGTGTACCAGCCAATGTGGATGGTTTTATCCTGCCCGGACGTATGCCAGTAATCCTGCATCCATGCCGAGACGCTGAGGCTGCCGAACTGACCCAGCGTCTGTGAAAAAGTGACCTGCGAGCGGCTACGGCGATTATTGAGTTGCAGCTGTTGGCTGTCAGACTGATTCAGTTCACTAAATTCGTAGTAATTGCGCGAGGCATAGCGATAGCTCGCCAGGTTGAAGGCGGTGCCGGTAGCGCTGAAATCTTTCTGGTACTGAATGCGCCACGCCTGCCCCATCGCGCTTTTGCCGTCGGGTAAACGGCTTTTTGCCAGCGTATCATCAATACCCAGCGAGCCAAATGCGCCAAACCCTCTGCCTACGCCAATTGCACCGGCCTGATAGTTGCTCGCCGTACGAAAGCCGCCATACACCGTCATCCTGGAGAGCAGACCGTAGAAGAAAGCGCCTTCAACAAATTCGGGCGAACGCGCATCACCGGAGCCGGAGTGAAATCGTCCTGCATTGAGACTGTATTTCAGGCTGCCCTGGCGTCGCATAAACGGCACCGCAGAGTAGGGCTGGGTAAAGACGCGCGTTGAGCCGTCACTTTCCGTGACCGTAACCTGTAGATCGCCACTTTGTGCGCCCGGGAACAGATCGTTAATGATAAATGGCCCAGCGGCCACCCAGGTTTCATAGATCACATAGCCATTTTGCGAAACGGAGACTTTAGCGAAGCTGTGTGCGACGCCGCGGATGGTTGGTGCGAAGCCGCGCTGGCTGTCGGGCAACATGCTTTCGCTTGATGAGAGCTGTACCCCGCGAAACGCCACGCTATCGAAGACGTCGCCTGCGGTCCAGGCATCACCGATCCGTAGCTGGCTGTTAAGACGGCGAATATCCCGGGTCAGCCAGCTACTTTGCGACTGAAAATGGTCGCCGCCCGCGTCGCTGTAGCTCCAGGCCGAGGTGTTACGCAGCCGCCACGCCCCCAGATTGATGCCGTTACGCAGGCTCAGATAGCTGGATGTCGTGACCCCGCTCTGATGACGGGCCTGACCGCCCGACAGACTGTAATCAGTAAATGCCGCCGGGATACCATCGTCCCACTGCGACTGCGGCACGTAGCCACGGCTGCGGTGTTTCATTGCCGCCTGCGGCAGGCTGAGAAAGAGACGCTGCTGGTTGAAATCATAAGAGGTTCGCGCTGCCGGAATAAAATCCTCGAGGTGCGTGAACGTTTCTCCCTCCTGCAACCGGGAGAATGCAGGAATGGCCCCTACATTTACGCCAAGCGCTTCCAGCAGCGATACGCTAAAAACGGGTTGCAGGCTGCCTTTCTCATTGACGAAGGTGATCTCCTGATGCCGCTCCTCGCGTCCGTTAATCTCCAGCGTCACGAGCCAGGTGCCTGGCATCTGCCCGCCCTTTTCAGAGAAATAGTGCAGATCCGCCGTTTTCTGTTCAGTAGAGGAAAGCTCCAGCGCGGCGGGATCAAAGTAATCCTCGGCCATCCCCGTGCGGCTGAAGCTAAGCAGCAACACCGAAAGCGGCGCGTAACGAAACAGGCGAAAAGGCATGGTCTTAAAGAGGCTGGGTGTGGGTGGCGGTGATGGCACCAAAATCATTAATAGCCGACCAGCTTACGCCCCCGGAGGCGGACACAGGCCATTCCCGGGTTTCCCCTGGACCGATCATGCCCGGCTGCTCAATTTTATGCCCGCCAACGGTCAGACGATAAAAAGAGACGTAGTATGGCGTCGGGTTAGCGGCCTTAAGCCCTTTTCCCGTTCGCGAAAACGTTATTTTCTGCCAGGCCGTGGCGGCGTCCCCTTTCAGGTTGTCCGGGCGGTAGAAGATTTTAAATTTCGATTTGACGTTTACCTGTAATTCGTTGCTGCTCTCTTTTGGCTTTGGCGCTATCGCTTTAATATCGAGCCAGAATACAGATTCACGATCTGTGGGCAGCGGAGCGCCGGTATATTGAATACGCAGCGTGTTGGTCTGCTCCGGATCAAGTCTGAACAGAGGTGGTGTGACAATAAATGGCGCAGCGTTATTTTTATCCGGCCCATCGCCTTCAACCCACGACTGAATAAGATAGGGAACCGCACTTTCCATATTAGAAACAGAAAATGCCACCTCCTTGCTGTTTTGCGGGTATACGATCCGTGTTCCCCCCATTACAACGCCAGCGGAAACTGACGCAGAACTAACCATTAATGCAGTGAGCATAATATACGATAAACGTTTCATCATTATTATCTCTGGAGGTGGCTGACAGTGAAATCAGTTATAAACCATCAGGAAGTTGGATACGGCGTTAACATCGCCGGCGTTGATTTCCGTGCCATCTTTGTCAAGTGCGGCATAGAAAGTTAATTCAGCATTGCCTTGATCATCCGGTGCGGTTGTTTCAGATACCGTACCCGGTTTAATCGCGGTGCTGCGATCGCTGTTATAAAGCTTCACGCCGACACCCGTCGCCATACCTTCACCCGGCGTAACCTGAAGCAGTGTGTCATTCACCGTATCTTTGGTTCCGTCAAACAGTACCGCAACCGATTCAACCGTCTCCGGGCAGTTTTCCACGTTGATTTTGAACTCGCGCGGCGTCGTTTCGTTGTGATCGTCAAAGTAGCTTTTTGCCCACGCCCCAAGGTCTACCGTTTTGTTTTTAGAGGCCGGAGTAATATCACAGGAAATAAGGGTAATCTTCCCGGTAAAATTGATCACCCCGCCCGTACTTTGCGAACCCGCACCGGTATCCAGAGAAGCATTAACGCCAGAATCACTGCTTGCCAGTACTGATTGAGAAGATAACAGCAGCCCCGCCGCGGCAATCGCCAGCGCCACATTTTTGATTTTCATTTGGAACACTTTCCCCTCTGTAAATTAAACAGATATAGACTTGTTGTACCAGGTACAATAACCGCTATAAGGATTTAAAAACGCCACCGAAAGGTTTTTAGCAGAATGGGTGACGCGACCTTATAGAATAAAGCAGGGTCCATCCCATGGTGATAATCCGTATATTTTCAGAAGGCCATACACAGATATCCTTCAACTGAGGAATGACTTCTGGCCGAAAATAACACTGAATACGTTGTGGTTAGTAATAAATTTAAAATCTTCTGTTACGTTGCTTCTGAATAAATAGTAAATCAAATGCCTTTTAACGTCTACGCATTGAAAAGCAATATGCCGCGTCTGTAAACACTCAGAAATTAACACTCAGCTAACAAATTTAACCCCTTTCGATTGCCCTAATAATTATTAATCTGCTTTTAATACCGCAAATAAATTACAAGAGAGTTAACTGATCATTGTTTGATCAATTTATTTCAGAATATTATTAGCCAAAAAATGTCTGTTCAGCGCAAAATTCTTACCCTTTATCCTGAAAAACCACAATTGAACAGGATATTTCTTTATCGATCATCAATTGATCGTTTGTAATACACTGTTAAAATCTATATGTGAAATTTACCTTAATTAAAATTTTTTGCTACAGCTTAGATTTCGCATTTTTAACCAAAAAAATTTTTATTTATAGGAAATATATCACTCTGCTCACACATATACAGCTTCTCAAAAACATAAATAAAACAAACAAACATCATTCAATTCACGCAATATTATCACCCCTCCTTTTTATATAACCTCTTTTACACGCCGTATCTGCTTAAAAGGCGAGTGTAAGGCTCTCCACCTGACTACCGCTCCCAACGCACACGGTGATTTGATTTTGCGGTTTTGGTCCTACCAATCACGCACAAAGCTATCCATCGTTCACAATTTCGATGCTCCACTTCACAAAACAATTGCTGAATAGCAACACTTGGTTAACCATTTGTTGTCATTAACCCTACATCACAATATTGGAAGGACCACTTTTACACTAAGTGTGACGCAGAGATGAGCAGAGACTCACCCGACGAACACCTGTGTGGTCCTCAGGAGACCTGCATGAGCCTCTGGCAACAAAACTACGATCCGGCCGGAAATATCTGGCTGTCGAGCCTGATCGCATCGCTACCGATACTGTTTTTCTTCTTTGCGCTGATTAAGCTCAAGCTGAAGGGCTACCTTGCCGCAACGTACACCGTTGCCATCGCCCTGCTTGTGGCACTGTTTTTCTACAAAATGCCGGTCGATCGCGCGCTGGCCTCCGTCGTCTATGGCTTCTTCTACGGCCTGTGGCCGATTGCGTGGATCATCATCGCCGCCGTCTTTGTTTACAAAATCTCGGTCAAAACCGGGCAGTTCGACATTATTCGCTCGTCGATTCTCTCTATTACACCGGACCAGCGTTTGCAGATGCTGATCGTCGGCTTCTCCTTCGGAGCATTTCTGGAAGGGGCGGCAGGATTCGGCGCACCGGTGGCCATCACCGCCGCCCTGCTGGTCGGTCTGGGCTTTAACCCGCTGTATGCCGCTGGCCTGTGCCTGATTGTGAATACCGCGCCGGTGGCGTTTGGCGCGATGGGCATTCCTATTCTGGTGGCGGGCCAGGTGACCGGGCTGGACAGCTTCGAGATCGGCCAGATGGTGGGCCGCCAGCTGCCGTTCCTGACCATTATCGTGCTGTTCTGGATCATGGCGATTATGGACGGCTGGCGCGGCGTGAAGGAGACCTGGCCTGCGGTGATGGTAGCGGGCGGTTCGTTCGCCATTGCCCAGTATCTCAGCTCCAACTTCCTCGGCCCGGAACTGCCGGACATCATCTCTTCCCTGGTGTCGCTGGTCTGTCTGACGCTGTTCCTGAAACGCTGGCAGCCGGTACGTATCTTCCGCTTTGCTGACATGGGCGCATCGCACGTGGATCAGACGCTGGCGCGCACCGGCTATACCGCCGGACAGATTGTGCGCGCGTGGTCACCGTTCCTGTTCCTGACCGCCACCGTGACGCTGTGGAGTATTCCGCCGTTTAAAGCCCTGTTCGCCCCGGGCGGCGCGCTGTACGACATGGTGATTAATATCTCCGTGCCGTTCCTCGACAAAATGGTCGCCCGTATGCCGCCGGTGGTACACGACGCCACGCCGTATGCGGCAGTGTTTAAGTTCGACTGGTTCTCAGCCACCGGCACGGCCATCCTGTTTGCCGCTATCCTTTCCGTAGTGTGGCTGCGCATGAAGCCTGCCGCCGCGGTGCAGACCTTTGCGGCGACGATTAAAGAGCTGATGCTGCCGATTTACTCCATCGGCATGGTGCTGGCGTTCGCGTTTATTTCGAACTACTCCGGCCTGTCGTCGACGCTGGCGTTAGCGCTGGCGCATACCGGCCACGCGTTTACCTTCTTCTCGCCGTTCCTCGGCTGGCTGGGGGTGTTCCTGACCGGTTCAGATACGTCATCTAACGCCCTGTTTGCCGCCCTACAGGCCACAGCCGCGCAGCAGATTGGCGTCTCGGACGTGCTGCTGGTCGCCGCGAACACCACCGGCGGCGTGACCGGGAAGATGATCTCACCGCAGTCCATCGCCATTGCCTGTGCCGCGGTGGGGCTGGTAGGCAAAGAGTCGGATCTGTTCCGCTTTACCGTTAAACACAGCCTGATATTTACCTGCATGGTGGGCGTGATCACCACATTGCAGGCCTATGTCTTAACCTGGATGATTCCATGATAGTGATGCCCAGACGCCTGTCCGACGAGATTGCCACTCGCGTACGGGCGCTGATAGAAGAACAACAGCTGGAAGCGGGCATGAGATTGCCCGCCGAGCGTCAGCTTGCCGCCCAGCTTGGCGTGTCGCGCAATTCACTGCGCGAGGCGCTGGCGACGCTGGTCAGCGAAGGGGTGCTGCTGAGCCGTCGAGGCGGCGGCACCTTCGTGCGCTGGCAGCATGACGACTGGTCCGAACAAAACATCGTGCAGCCGCTTAAGACGCTGATGGAAAACGACCCGGACTACAGCTTTGACATCCTCGAAGCGCGTCACGCCATCGAAACCAGCACCGCGTGGCATGCGGCGATGCGGGCAACCGAGGCCGACAAAGAGAAGCTCAAAGCCTGCTTTGAGGCCACGCAAAGCAGCGATCCGGACATCGCCTCCCAGGCGGACGTGCGTTTTCACCTCGCGATTGCCGAGGCCTCGCACAACGTAGTTCTGCTGCAAACCATGCGCGGGTTCTTCGACCTGCTGCAATCCTCCGTGAAGCAGAGCCGCCAGCGCATGTATCTGGTGCCGCCGGTATTTGCCCAACTGACCGAACAGCACGAGGCGGTGCTCAACGCCATTCTGGCCGGTGATGCCGAGGCCGCGCGCAAGGCGATGATGGCGCATCTCGGCTTCGTGCATACCACCATTAAACGATTCGATGAAGATCAGGCCCGACAGGCGCGTATTACCCGTCTGCCTGGCGAGAGTGATATTTCCAGGGAGAACAAAGCATGATTATTTCCGCAGCCAGTGACTATCGCGCCGCGGCACAGCGCATTTTGCCGCCATTCCTGTTCCACTACATTGACGGCGGGGCGTACGCCGAATATACCCTGCGCCGCAACGTGGAGGACCTGTCGGAAGTGGCCCTGCGCCAGCGCGTGCTGAAGAATATGTCTGACCTGAGCCTTGAGACGAAGCTGTTTAACGAGACGCTCTCCATGCCGGTGGCGCTTGCGCCCGTCGGCTTATGCGGCATGTATGCCCGCCGGGGCGAAGTGCAGGCCGCCGCCGCCGCAGATGCCAAAGGCATCCCGTTTACCCTTTCCACCGTGTCCGTCTGCCCGATTGAAGAGGTCGCCCCGACCATCAAGCGCCCGATGTGGTTCCAGCTCTACGTCCTGCGCGATCGCGGCTTTATGCGTAACGCGCTGGAGCGCGCCAAAGCGGCAGGCTGCTCAACGCTGGTCTTTACCGTCGATATGCCCACGCCCGGCGCCCGCTACCGTGATGCGCACTCCGGCATGAGCGGTCCGAACGCCGCGATGCGCCGCTACTGGCAGGCGGTGACGCACCCTCAGTGGGCGTGGGATGTCGGCGTGAATGGCCGTCCGCACGATCTGGGCAATATTTCGGCCTACCTGGGTAAACCGACCGGGCTGGAAGATTACATCGGCTGGCTGGCGAACAACTTCGATCCATCCATCTCCTGGAAAGACCTGGAGTGGATCCGCGAATTCTGGGACGGCCCGATGGTGATCAAAGGGATCCTCGATCCGGAAGATGCGCGCGACGCGGTGCGTTTTGGTGCCGATGGGATCGTGGTCTCTAACCATGGTGGCCGCCAGCTTGACGGGGTGCTCTCCTCCGCCCGCGCCCTGCCAGCCATTGCCGATGCGGTGAAAGGCGATATTGCGATTCTGGCCGACAGCGGCATCCGTAACGGGCTGGACGTGGTACGCATGATTGCCCTGGGCGCAGACAGTGTGCTGCTGGGCCGTGCTTACCTGTACGCGCTGGCCACCAGCGGCCAGGCGGGCGTGGCGAATCTGCTGAACCTGATCGAGAAAGAGATGAAGGTGGCGATGACCCTTACCGGTGCGAAAACAATCGGTGAAATCAGCAAAGACTCTCTGGTGCAGGAGCTCAGTAAGCTGCCTGCGGCGCTGGCCCCCCTTTCTCAAGGAAACGCGGCCTGATCTCCCCCGGTTAGCCTCCCCTTCTTCCGCGCCCAGCTTTACCCTCGGGCGCTTTTTTTGTTGAAAATAACACCTGCGTAACATTCTGGATAAGAAAATTTGACACAACCCGCCCTCCGCAATTGTATAGACAAGCAAATACAAGAACACAAAAACAACATCACATCGGAGGGGAACGTATGACGTATTCAGGTCGGGTGGATATACAGCAGGTGATCGATGAGAGTCCTTTTTCAGGGTTTCACTGGCTTCTTATTGTGCTGGGCTTTCTGGTGCTGGCGATCGATGGTTTCGATACCGCCGCGATGGGTTACATTGCGCCTACGCTGTCGGCGGAGTGGGGAATACATAAACAGGATCTGGGGCCGGTGTTGAGTGCGGCGCTACTGGGGCTGTCGCTGGGAGCTCTTATTGCAGGTCCGGTATCGGACCGTATGGGACGCAAGCGCGTACTGGTCTTTTCATGCCTGTTCTTCGGCCTGGCGAGCCTGGGCACGGCCTGGGCGCAAAGTCTGAATACCCTGACGCTGTGGCGATTTCTGACCGGTCTCGGGCTGGGCGCCGCGATGCCTAACGCCATCACGCTGATCTCAGAGTTTGCCCCCCAGCGCTGCCGCGCCATGGCAATTAACACCATGTACTGCGGCTTTCCGCTGGGTGCGGCGGGCGGCGGGGCGATCTCGTCCTGGCTTATCCCTCACCATGGCTGGCGAAGCGTGCTGCTGACCGGCGCGATTGCGCCGCTGATTTTAACGGTGCTGCTGGCGCTGCTGTTGCCGGAGTCGGTGAAGTTTCTGGTGCAGCGCGGAAAAGACGTCGCGCAGGTTCGCCGCATCGCCAGCCGGTTCGCCCGCAGCACGCTGGATAGCGTCACGGGCTTTTTCCTGGCGGAGGAGAAGGTCGCGTCGAAAAAAGGCAGCGTGTCGCAGCTGTTTTCCATGCCCTGGCTGCCCGGCACCCTGATGCTGTGGGTCACCTACTTTATGGGACTGGTGATTTATTACGTCCTGCTGAGCTGGATGCCAACGCTGATGCAGGGGATGGGGTATGCGCTGGCGGAATCCGCCTGGCTCACCTCGCTGTTCACCTTCGGCGGCACCGCTGGCATTCTGCTCGCGGGCTGGATGATGGACCGCTGGGAAGCGCACAAGGTGGTCGCGTGTGGTTTCGTGCTGACGATGGGCCTGATTCTTTTACTCGGCATTGAGCATAATCATATCACCCTGTTTGGCGGGTTAATCTTCCTGATGGGGATCGCGATGAACGGCGCGCAGTCGGGGATGCAGACCCTGGCCGCCACCTTTTACCCTACCGAGTGCCGCGCGACGGGTATCGCCTGGATGCAGGGGATCGGCCGCTTCGGCGGCGTGGCGGGCACCATGACCAGCGCCCAGCTTCTTTCCATGCAGTGGCAGGCGGACAGTATTTTGATGATCCTCAGCGTGCCTGCTCTCGTGGCCGCGGCGGCAACCGTCTACAAAATGCTGTATAGCCGCTCGCAGGAGCCGGGCGTCGCCTAGTCTCTCTCTTTTCTGCTATTCTGCCCCCCGCAATTAAGGGGGCAGCATGCTTAACATCGTCTTATTCGAACCAGAAATCCCACCCAATACCGGCAATATCATCCGCCTGTGCGCCAACACCGGTTTTCGTCTGCACATCATTGAGCCGATGGGCTTTACGTGGGACGACAAACGTCTGCGCCGCGCGGGGCTGGACTACCATGAGTTTACTGCCGTCGTTCGTCATCACGATTACGCCGCGTTTCTGGACGCAGAGAAGCCGCAGCGCATGTTTGCCCTGACCACCAAAGGCACGCCAGCGCACAGTGCCGTATGCTATCAGGACGGGGATTATCTGATGTTTGGTCCGGAAACCCGCGGCCTGCCGGCCACCATTCTGGATGCCCTGCCCGCTGAGCAAAAAATTCGTATTCCGATGATGCCGGACAGCCGCAGCATGAACCTGTCGAATGCGGTGTCGGTGGTGGTGTATGAGGCGTGGCGCCAGCTGGGTTATCCCGGCGCGATACTGCGTAGCTAAAACAGTTCGGGTGGCTTGCGCCACCCGATTGTCTTTTTAGTCTGCTACTGCGATACGTTTCATATCGGTCATGTAGCCACGCAGTTTCTGGCCCACTTTCTCGATTTCGTGACTGCGAATCGCTTCATTAACGTCACGAAGCTGCGCGTTATCAACCGCACCTTCCGCAATCGCTTTACCCAGATCGCCTGCTTGCAGGGTAGTCATGAACTCTTTCAGCAGCGGTACGCAGGCGTAAGAGAACAGATAGTTACCGTACTCGGCGGTATCGGAGATCACCACGTTCATCTCATACAGACGCTTACGGGCGATGGTGTTTGCGATCAGCGGCAGCTCGTGCAGCGATTCATAGTACGCAGATTCTTCAATGATGCCGGAATCCACCATGGTTTCGAACGCCAGCTCAACGCCCGCTTTCACCATCGCGATCATCAGTACGCCTTTATCGAAGTACTCCTGCTCGCTGATTTTACCCTCGAACTGTGGTGCCGTTTCGAACGCGGTTTTACCGGTCTCTTCGCGCCAGGTCAGCAGTTTCTTATCGTCATTCGCCCAGTCCGCCATCATGCCGGAAGAGAACTCGCCGGAGATGATGTCGTCCATGTGTTTCTGGAACAGCGGTGCCATGATGGTTTTCAGCTGTTCAGAGAGTGCGAACGCGCGCAGTTTTGCCGGATTGGACAGACGGTCCATCATCAGCGTAATGCCGCCCTGCTTCAGCGCTTCGGTGATGGTTTCCCAGCCGAACTGAATCAGTTTTTCCGCGTATGCCGGGTCGGTGCCCTCTTCCACCAGCTTGTCGAAGCACAGCAGAGAACCCGCCTGGAGCATGCCGCACAGAATGGTCTGCTCGCCCATCAGGTCAGATTTCACTTCCGCAACGAAGGAAGATTCCAGTACGCCCGCACGATGGCCGCCGGTGGCCGCTGCCCAGGCTTTGGCAATCGCCATGCCTTCGCCTTTCGGATCGTTTTCCGGGTGAACGGCGATCAGCGTCGGTACGCCGAAACCACGTTTGTACTCTTCGCGCACTTCGGTGCCCGGGCACTTCGGTGCCACCATCGCTACGGTGATGTCTTTACGGATCTGCTCGCCCACTTCAACGATGTTGAAGCCGTGGGAGTAACCCAGCGCGGCGCCGTCTTTCATCAGCGGCTGTACGGAACGCACAACGTCAGAGTGCTGCTTGTCTGGCGTCAGGTTAACCACCAGGTCCGCCTGCGGGATCAGCTCTTCGTAGGTACCTACTTTGAAGCCGTTTTCGGTCGCTTTACGCCAGGAAGCGCGCTTTTCAGCAATCGCTTCTTTGCGCAGGGCGTAGGAGATATCCAGCCCGGAGTCACGCATGTTCAGGCCCTGGTTCAGACCCTGTGCGCCACAGCCAACAATGACCACTTTTTTACCCTGAAGGTAGCTCGCGCCATCGGCAAATTCATCGCGCGCCATGAAGCGGCATTTGCCCAGCTGCGCCAGCTGCTGGCGCAAGTTCAGTGTATTAAAGTAGTTAGCCATGGGTGATACCTCGTGATGTTGTGTGTCTTATTGTTCGGTTCGCGTTTCAGCGAGAATGTACCCACATTACAACAGGAAATTTATTGCGGAAATTGATATATTCACAACGTCACATTGCAATTTATGCAATGTAAAAAGAGGGAGTGGAATCGGTGGATTTACGCGATCTGAAAATGTTCCTGCATCTGGCGGAAAGCCGTCACTTTGGCCGCAGCGCCCGGGCGATGCACGTCAGCCCTTCCACGCTGTCGCGCCAGATCCAGCGCCTTGAGGAGGACCTCGGCCAGCCGCTGTTCGTGCGCGATAACCGCACCGTCACCCTCACGGAAGCCGGTGAAGAGCTGCGCATCTTTGCCCAGCAAACCTTGTTGCAGTACCAGCAGCTGCGGCACACCATCGACCAGCAGGGGCCGTCGCTTTCCGGCGAGCTGCATATTTTCTGCTCCGTGACCGCCGCCTACAGCCATCTTCCCCCCATTCTCGACCGCTTCCGCGCGGAACATCCGTCGGTTGAAATTAAGCTCACCACCGGCGATGCCGCCGACGCGATGGAAAAAGTGGTCACGGGCGAAGCGGATCTCGCGATTGCCGGGAAGCCGGAAACCCTGCCGGGCGCGGTAGCGTTCTCAATGCTGGAGAATCTGGCGGTAGTACTGATTGCCCCGGCGCTGCCCTGCCCTGTGCGCAACCAGGTCTCGGTGGAGAAACCGGACTGGTCGACGGTGCCATTTATCATGGCCGATCAGGGGCCGGTGCGCCGCCGCATTGAGCTGTGGTTCCGCCGCCAGAAAATCAGCAACCCGTCGATTTACGCCACGGTCGGCGGCCATGAGGCGATGGTGTCGATGGTGGCGCTCGGCTGCGGCGTGGCGCTGCTGCCAGAAGTGGTGCTGGAAAACAGCCCGGAGCCAGTGCGCAATCGCGTGATGATTTTAGAACGCAGCGACGAAAAAACGCCGTTCGAGCTTGGCGTGTGCGCACAAAAAAAGCGGCTGCATGAGCCGCTTATTGATGCGTTCTGGAAGATATTGCCGAACCACTAAAGCCGGGTGGCGCTGCGCTTGGCCTACACGCAGCTCAACCCTTAGCCCGCGAGGAAGAAGCGGAACGCCGGGTTGTGGGTTTCGTCATGGCACTCATAGCCCAGCTCGTTCAGGCGCGTTTCGAAATCCGGCTCGTGCTCGCCCAGCTCGAACGCCGCCAGCACGCGGCCGTAGTCGGTGCCGTGGCTGCGGTAGTGGAACAGAGAAATGTTCCAGTGGGTGCCCAGCGTGTGCAGGAACTTGAGCAACGCGCCCGGCGATTCCGGGAACTCGAAGCTGAACAGGCGTTCCTTGAGCGGCTTGGATGGACGGCCGCCGACCATGTAACGCACGTGCAGCTTCGCCATTTCGTCGTCGGAGAGATCGACCACGCTGTAGCCGCCGTCATGCAGCAGGCTGAGGATCTCTTTGCGCTCCTCCACGCCACGGCTCAGACGCACGCCGACAAATATGCACGCATCTTTGGCATCGGCAAAGCGGTAGTTGAACTCCGTTACCGAACGGCCGCCCAGCAGCTGGCAAAACTTCAGGAAGCTGCCCTTCTCTTCCGGAATGGTCACCGCCAGCAGGGCTTCACGCTGCTCGCCCAGCTCACAGCGTTCGGACACGTAGCGCAGGCCGTGGAAGTTCACATTGGCGCCGGAAAGCACGTGCGCCAGACGCTCGCCGCGAATGTTGTGCTGGGCGATGTATTTCTTCATCCCCGCCAGCGCCAGCGCGCCGGACGGCTCCGCCACCGCACGCACATCCTCGAAGAGATCTTTCATCGCCGCGCAGATAGCGTCGCTGTCGACGGTGACGATATCGTCGAGATACTCCTGGCACAGACGGAACGTTTCATCGCCAATGCGCTTCACCGCCACGCCCTCGGCGAACAGCCCGACGCGCGGCAGATCCACCGGATGTCCGGCGTCCAGCGCCGCCTTCAGGCAAGCGGAGTCTTCCGCTTCAACCGCAATCACTTTGATCTGCGGCATTAGCTGTTTGATCAGCACCGCCACACCAGCGGCTAAGCCACCGCCGCCCACCGGGACGAAAACGCGGTCGAGATGGGCATCCTGCTGCAACAGTTCCAGCGCCAGCGTACCCTGCCCGGCAATCACCATCGGGTGATCGAACGGCGGGACCCAGGTGAAGCCCTGCTGCTGCGCCAGCTCAATCGCTTTGGCTTTCGCTTCGTCAAAATTCGCGCCGTGGAGCAGCACTTCGCCGCCGAACCCGCGCACCGCGTCGACTTTGATATCCGCCGTGGCAACCGGCATCACGATCAGCGCTTTCAGCCCTAAACGGGCCGCGGAGAACGCTACGCCCTGCGCGTGGTTGCCCGCCGACGCGGTAATGACGCCGCGCGCTTTCTGCTCATCCGTCAGCCCGGCCATCATCGCGTAGGCGCCGCGCAGCTTGAAGCTGTGCACCGGCTGCCTGTCTTCGCGCTTCACCAGAATGACGTTGTCGAGGCGCGAGGAGAGTTTGTCCATTTTTTGCAGGGGCGTGACCTGCACGGCTTCATAGACCGGCGCGCGCAGCACCGCTCTCAGGTATTCCGCCCCCTCGGGGGCGGCGGATAAGGGTTGTGACTCGGCCATCATTAGCCCCCAAGTTTAGATTTATCGCGCACCGCGCCTTTATCTGCACTGGTGGCAAGACTCGCGTAAGCGCGCAGGGCGAAGGAGACTTCGCGCTGGCGGTCTTTCGGCGTCCAGGCTTTGTCGCCGCGGGCTTCCTGCGCTTCACGACGGGCCGCAATCTCCTGGTCACTCAGCTTCAGCTGAATGCCGCGGTTCGGAATGTCGATTTCGATCAGGTCGCCATCTTCGATGATCGCGATATTGCCGCCGCTTGCCGCTTCCGGGGAGACGTGGCCAATGGAGAGGCCTGACGTGCCGCCAGAGAAACGACCGTCGGTGATCAGCGCGCAGGCTTTGCCGAGGCCCATCGATTTCAGGAAGGTAGTCGGGTAGAGCATCTCCTGCATGCCCGGACCGCCTTTCGGCCCTTCGTAGCGAATGACCACCACGTCGCCTTCCACCACTTTGCCACCGAGGATAGCGTCTACCGCCTCGTCCTGACTTTCATACACTTTTGCCGGACCGGTGAATTTGAGAATGCTGTCGTCCACGCCTGCGGTTTTCACGATGCAGCCGTTTTCCGCAAAGTTACCGTACAGCACGGCCAGACCGCCGTCTTTGCTGTAGGCATGTTCCAGCGAGCGGATGCAGCCTTCGGCGCGATCGTCATCCAGCGTGTCCCAGCGGCAATCCTGCGAGAACGCCTGCGTGGTGCGAATACCTGCCGGACCGGCGCGGAACATCTTTTTCACCGCGTCGTCTTTGGTCAGCATCACGTCGTACTGGTCCAGCGACTCCGGCAGCGTCAGGCCGAGCACATTTTTCACGTTGCGGTTCAGCAGCCCTGCGCGATCCAGCTCGCCGAGGATACCGATGACACCACCAGCACGATGCACGTCTTCCATATGGTACTTCTGGGTACTCGGCGCGACTTTACACAGCTGCGGCACTTTGCGGGAGAGCTTGTCGATGTCGCTCATGGTGAAGTCGATTTCGGCTTCCTGCGCGGCGGCCAGCAGGTGCAGAACGGTGTTGGTGGAACCGCCCATGGCGATATCCAGCGTCATGGCGTTTTCGAACGCCGCTTTACTGGCGATGTTGCGAGGCAGCGCGCTGGCGTCGTCCTGCTCGTAGTAGCGTTTGGTCAGCTCAACGATGCGCTTGCCCGCGTTAAGGAACAGCTGCTTACGGTCGGCGTGGGTCGCCAGCAGCGAGCCGTTACCCGGCTGAGAAAGGCCCAGCGCTTCGGTCAGGCAGTTCATGGAGTTGGCGGTGAACATCCCGGAACAGGAGCCGCAGGTCGGACACGCGGAGCGTTCCACCTGGTCGCTCTGCTCGTCAGAGACTTTCGGGTCCGCACCCTGGATCATCGCATCGACCAGGTCGAGCTTGATGATTTTGTCGGAAAGCTTGGTTTTACCCGCTTCCATCGGGCCGCCGGAAACGAAGATCACCGGAATGTTCAGGCGCAGGGAGGCCATCAGCATCCCCGGGGTGATTTTGTCGCAGTTGGAGATACAGACCATCGCATCGGCGCAGTGGGCGTTAACCATGTACTCCACCGAGTCGGCGATCAGCTCGCGCGACGGCAGTGAATAGAGCATCCCCCCGTGGCCCATTGCGATACCGTCATCCACCGCAATGGTGTTGAACTCTTTCGCCACGCCGCCGGAGGCTTCGATTTGCTCGGCAACCAGCTTACCGAGATCGCGCAGGTGCACATGGCCCGGCACAAACTGGGTGAAGGAGTTCACCACGGCGATAATTGGCTTGCCGAAATCGGCGTCGGTCATTCCGGTGGCGCGCCACAGTGCGCGGGCACCCGCCATATTACGGCCGTGGGTGGTGGTGGCTGAACGATACTTAGGCATGCTTTATTTACTCCCGTCTGACTATTAAATGGGACGGTGCGTGCCGTCCCAAATTTATATTTAGTGATTAACCTGATCCAACCAGCCGTATTTGTCTTCTGTTTCGCCGGTGAACAGGCCGAAGAAGGCTTGCTGAATGCGTTTGGTGACCGGACCACAGCGGCCTTCGCCCACCTGAATGCCGTCGACGCTACGCACCGGTGTAATTTCAGCCGCGGTACCGGACATGAACACTTCGTCAGCCAGGTACAGGGATTCGCGGGACAGCACCTGCTCGCGTACTTCGATACCCAGATCTTTTGCCAGCTTGATGATGGCGTCGCGGGTGATGCCCGGCAGCGCGGACGAGGTGAACGGCGGGGTGAACAGAATGCCGTCTTTCACTTCAAACAGGTTTTCGCCCGCACCTTCGGAGATGTAGCCATTTACATCGAGCGCGATACCTTCCTGGTAACCGTGACGGCGCGCTTCGCTGCCGACCAGCAGTGAGGAAAGGTAGTTACCGCCCGCTTTAGCCGCGGTCGGGATAGTGTTTGGTGCCACGCGGTTCCAGGAAGAAACCATTGCGTCGATCCCCTGATCCAGTGCTTCCGCGCCCAGGTAGGCGCCCCACGGGAACGCAGCAATGATCACATCGGTGTTATAGCCAGCGGGCGGATTGACACCCATGCCGACATCACCCACGAAGACCAGCGGACGAATATAGGCACTGGTCAGTTTGTTCTGGCGGATCACCTCGCGGCAGGCTTCCATCAGCTCATCAACGCTTTGGGAGACCGGGAAACGATAAATTTTGGCTGAGTCATGCAGACGCTGCATGTGTTCGCGATGGCGGAACACCACTGGTCCTTTGTGAGAATCGTAGCAACGGATGCCTTCAAACACGGAGGTGCCGTAGTGCAGCGCGTGGGACATCACGTGAACTTTCGCGTCTTCCCAGCGAACCATCTCACCATTGAACCAAATGTAATCAGCTTTTTTTGTCGTCATTTTTTTCGTCCTGTCACGCTTAAGCGCGGATTTGTTGTGATGTGGTTGTGCTCTGGCAGATGGCAACATGGGCAACGTCTACCAGTTTTGATAACTGACTAAACAGTAAGTCGACCGGCCGCGGGCTGGCAACGGTTAATTCGATACTGATATTTTGTGCATCCGTGGCCGTTTCCATATTCATAGAGCAAACCTGAAAACCACGATGACGCACCACACGCAATACGCGTTCTAACGTTTCCGGGTTGAAGCGAGCCTGCACGGCAACCTGATGTTGCATCATGATAATTTCTCCAGCATTTGTGAGTTACTGGCACCGGGCGGTACCAACGGCCAGACGTTCTCAAGCTCGTCGATTGAGACATGAAGCAGGTATGGCCCTTCGCTTGACAGCATGGTGTCGAGTGCCGCTTCAACCTGGTCTTTACGGGTGATGTGCTGGCCAGGAATGCCGAAGGCGCTGGCCAGGGTGAGGAAATCGGGGTTGTCGGTCAGGGTCGTTTCGCTGTAACGCTCCTGGAAGAACAGCTGCTGCCACTGGCGAACCATGCCTAAACGCTGGTTATCGAGCAAAACGATCTTCAGCGGTAACTGCTTACGCTTCACGGTGCCGAGCTCCTGGACGTTCATCATGAAGGAGCCATCACCGGAGATACAGATAACAGTATCGTTCGGGCGGGCAACCTGTGCGCCCACGGCAGCGGGCAGGCCGAAGCCCATCGTGCCTAAGCCGCTCGAGGTGATGAAGTTCTCCGGGCGGGTGTAGGTCATGTGCTGGGCTGACCACATCTGATGCTGGCCGACATCCGTCGTCACCACGCTGTCTGCGGGTTTGCGGTCGGACAACTGTTTCAACAACAGCGGCGCATAGATGGCCTCGCCGGGGTGGTCGTAACGCCAGGCGTGTTCAGCGCGCATATCGGCGGTGTGCTGACGCCATGGGTTGATATCCAGCGGCTGCTCCAGCGCCGGTAACAGCGCGTTGAGATCGCCCTGCAACGCGACATGCGCCTGACGCAGTTTGTTCATCTCCGCCGGGTCGATGTCCATATGGATCACTTTGGCGTTCGGCGCAAAGGTGTTCAGCTTGCCGGTGACGCGATCGTCAAAACGGGCGCCGACGGCGATGAGCAGGTCACACTCCTGCACCGCCAGGTTTGCCGCTTTGGTGCCGTGCATCCCTAACATGCCCAAATAGTATGGATAGTCCGCGTCGACCGCGCCCAATCCTTTCAGCGTGCAGGTGGCGGGCATTTGCGTTACTGCGATAAATTCGCGCAGGGCAGGAACAGCCTGCGCCATGCCCACGCCGCCGCCTACATACAGCATCGGCTGTTTCGCCTGCGCCAGCATCTGGCGAGCCTCTTCAACCTCCGCATGGGGAAACACGTCGTCGCTTTCAACGGTGGAGAAGTGCGGTTCCAGATCGCCGAGTGCAACCTGAATATCTTTCGGGATATCTACCAGAACCGGGCCAGGACGGCCAGAGCTGGCAACCTCGAACGCTTCGGCCATCACGCGCGGCAGCTCTTCGAGAGACTGAACGAGGAAGCTGTGTTTGGTGCAGGCAAGCGATAAACCGAGCACATCCACTTCCTGGAAAGCATCGGTGCCGATGAACGGAGAGGCCACCTGGCCGGTGATCGCCACCACGGGTACGGAATCGAGCAGCGCGTCAGCCAGGCCGGTGATCAGGTTCGTTGCGCCCGGACCGGAGGTGGCCATACAGACGCCGGTTTTACCGGTCGCACGGGCATAACCGATGGCGGCCATCGCTGCGCCCTGCTCGTGTCGGCACAAGAGGTGTTCCACGCCGCCGTCATACAGTGCATCGTAAATCGGCATAATTGCGCCACCCGGATAACCGAATACGGTTTCGACTCCCTGCGCGCGCAACGCATGTACTACCCATTGTGCCCCATTCATAGTTAGTTCCCCGTCATAAATCTGGAGAAACAGAATTTTGTGCTAGTCGTCATTCTCTGCTCCTCATTTAAGTTTTTTAGTCATAAAAAAACCCCCGGACCTTTCGGTGCGGGGGTCTTAGTTCGTTAAGGCTTGATTTCTAAGCCTTTCCTCGTCCAAGTGCAGCCCCGCACGGTGGGATAATAATCACCACCACGCTAATCACGACCAGGCTAATCACTCGTAGAAGGGCTGTCATTTTCAGTTCTTTTTGCATCTTGTTCGAAGGAATACCTAAAGAGTTACCACAGATATTTCATCTGACACAAGATTTTTTTATGACTCATTTCTGTAGCAGGCGAACTATTTCTTTCAAAATCGTTGTTTTATATAGGGAAAAAATAGAAATGAAGATTTTTCATTTTTTTGTCCTGTTTCATCAGGCAAGGCGCGCATGATTTCTTTTCTGCGAGGCCGATTCCACCGACATGTAATGATTACATTTAGGCGCTAAAAGGCTGGAACGAGCGCCGTAATTCAGTGAATTAGCGCTAAACAGGAAAAAATGATGCTGGCATAGTTACCGCCAAGGAGGGGCTTATGTCACTGTCAGTTGTTTATACACGCGCGGCCATCGGCGTGAAGGCACCGCTTATTTCTGTAGAGGTTCATTTAAGTAATGGACTGCCCGGACTGACGCTGGTCGGCTTACCCGAAACGACCGTTAAGGAGGCCAGGGATCGCGTGCGCAGCGCAATTATTAATAGCGGTTATGCTTTTCCGGCGAAGAAGATCACCATCAACCTTGCGCCCGCCGATTTGCCAAAGGAGGGAGGGCGATATGATTTACCTATTGCTATAGCGCTTCTCGCGGCTTCTGAACAGCTCAATACGTCAGGGTTAAGCTCGTGCGAGTTCGTGGGTGAATTAGCGCTTACAGGCGCGTTAAGAGGCGTTCCCGGAGCAATCTCGGGTGCGCTTGAAGCCATACGCGCGGGAAGGCAAATCATTGTGGCCAATGAAAATGCCTCTGAAGTCAGCCTTATCGCCGAAAAGGGGTGTCTTGTCGCGGGACATTTGCAGGAGGTTTGCGCCTGGCTGGAAGGCCGACATGAGCTTGCCGAGCCGCAGGAGAATGAGGAGGTAGTGGCAGATTCACCCGATGACCTCAGCGATATTATGGGTCAGGAACAGGGTAAGCGGGCGTTAGAAATAACGGCCGCGGGTGGGCATAACCTGCTACTGATAGGTCCGCCAGGCACGGGGAAAACGATGCTGGCGAGCAGGTTGAGCGGCCTGCTGCCCCCCCTCAATAATCACGAAGCGCTGGAAAGCGCCGCGATATTTAGCCTGGTCAGTTCAATATCGCTGCATAAACAGTGGCGCCGCCGTCCTTTCCGCTCGCCACACCACAGTGCGTCTCTTACCGCGATGGTGGGCGGGGGCTCAATTCCCGGACCGGGTGAAATCTCACTGGCACACAACGGCATTCTGTTCCTGGATGAATTGCCAGAGTTTGAACGCCGCGTGCTGGATGCGTTGCGGGAGCCGATTGAATCCGGCGAAATCCATCTGTCTCGTACACGCGCCAAAATAAGCTACCCTGCGCAGTTTCAGCTGGTCGCCGCGATGAACCCTAGCCCAACGGGCCATTATCAGGGCAACCATAACCGCTGTACGCCGGAGCAGACGCTGCGCTATCTGAGTAAGCTGTCCGGCCCCTTCCTCGACCGTTTTGATTTATCTCTCGAGATCCCCCTGCCACCGCCCGGTCTGCTGAGGCAAACCGGTATCAAAGGCGAAAGCTCAGCAGTGGTGCGAGAACGGGTCATTGCGGCTCAGGCGCGGCAGTATGCCCGTCAGAACAGGCTGAATGCCCGGCTGGATAACAGCGGGATCCGACAGTTTTGCTCTCTCAACGCCGAAGATGCAGGCTGGCTGGAAGAGACACTGACGCGGTTTGGGCTATCCATTCGCGCGTGGCAGCGTTTGTTGAAAGTTGCGCGCACGGTCGCTGACGTGGAGGGCTGCCCCGGAATAGAGAGGCGACATTTGCAGGAGGCATTAAGCTACCGTGCGATCGATCGGCTGCTGTTGCATCTGCAAAAAATGCTGGCATAAAAAAGGGGCCGTAGCCCCTTCTCTTCTTAATCGTCAGACTCGGTGTAGTCTTCTGCACCTTCCATCTGCGGCTTGCCGCCAGACAGCGTATGGAAACGCTTAGGACGCTTAATGCGAGCCATATACTTGATCCATACACGTTCTGCATCAGACTGCGGCTCACGCTCACCACGACAAACAGAGACAAATTGTTTTTCATCTTCGGTTGCCGGTTCGCGCTTACCCAGATCCAGCTCGTTAAAGGCATAACCATGGCGCTCAAGAAGTTGAGCTTCTTTGATAGTGAAATCGCCGTGACGAGAGAACCCGCGCGGATAATGTTTATTATCGAAAAAACGATTAGTCGTCGTAAAGCTTTCCGCCATCCTACACGCTCCTAATTCTTTGGCCGAGCTATTTATGGCGCGGAGTATTAGTTACGCTTGACAGAGTGTAAAACAAAACATTTAAATCATAACGACAAATAATTTTGTGGAGAAAGATGTGGATACGGAATTGCTAAAAACTTTCCTCGAAGTGAGCAGAACGCGACACTTTGGGCGAGCAGCTGAAGCCCTCTACCTGACGCAGTCAGCAGTCAGTTTTCGTATTCGACAGCTGGAAAATCAACTGGGTGTGAACCTTTTTACCCGCCATCGCAACAATATTCGTTTAACCCCGGCCGGTGAAAAGCTATTGCCTTATGCAGAAACCCTGATGAATACCTGGCAGGCAGCGCGAAAGGAGGTTGCGCACACATCCCGGCATAATGAATTCTCGATCGGTGCCAGCGCTTCACTATGGGAATGCATGCTCAGCCAGTGGCTTATGCGGCTATATCGCACACACAACCATCTGCAATTTGAGGCGAGGATTGCGCAACGCCAGTCGCTGGTTAAGCAACTCCACGAGCGGCAGCTTGATCTGCTGATCACCACAGAAGCCCCCAAGATGGATGAATTTAGCAGCCAGATTGTTGGACAGTTTAGCCTGGCGCTCTATGCATCCGAGCCTGCAATGATGAAGGCCGACCTGAATTATTTACGCCTGGAATGGGGGCCTGATTTTCAGCAGCACGAGACGGGGTTAATTGCCAGCGATGATATCCCGCAACTCACGACAAGCTCTGCGGAGATCGCATGCCAGCATCTTCCCACACTGAAAGGCTGTACCTGGTTACCTGTTCGCTGGGCGGATAATAAACCTGCACTCCATGTTGTCACCGATTCAACAACGCTCTCCAGGCCGCTGTATGCCATTTGGCTGCAAAACAGCGATAAGCAGTCGCAGATAAAAGATCTGTTAAAAACCAGCATACTGGATTAACGCAAAAGCCTGCGGAAACGCAGGCTGCTTATTCTTCAGGAAGGTGTTGAGCCGTTTTACAGGCAAAAAAAAAATCCTTTGCCGAAGCAAAGGATTCTATATGGCAGGGGCGGAGAGACTCGAACTCGCGACACCCGGTTTTGGAGACCGGTGCTCTACCAACTGAGCTACGCCCCTAAATTTTTTTGCCATTAAGCCTGCCCTTTGGGCAGGCTTAATGTCTTAATAAGTGGCGGAACGGACGGGACTCGAACCCGCGACCCCCTGCGTGACAGGCAGGTATTCTAACCGACTGAACTACCGCTCCACTGAATACTTCTGTAACCACCGGATTAATGCACCGGCTTACTACTTAATTTGATGCCTGGCAGTTC